>CAYPTV010000242.1:0-1905 GCA_964413505.1 uncultured Bifidobacteriaceae bacterium
ACACCCTCCGCCGTTAGGCGAACCGATGCAGTCACGGATGTTTTCAACAGAGCAACGCGAACCTTGATCACGACCTTGCGGACTTCGGAAGGACCGTCACATTCAAGGCCGCCGGCGTGTCCGTCGGTGGGAAAGAATATGACGAATTGACCGGGGCCGAGGTTGTTGGGTGTCATGTGCGGCGGGGAGGCGTAGAAGATGACGTCCTTTTCCGCGTCGTAGGGCTGGGTCACCTGCGTGAGCGCGGTCAGCGGCGCCCAAAGCATGGTCTCGCGTCCGGCCCGGATGAACTGGATGTCAATGTATTGGCGGTGGGTCTCGAACTTGGCCTGGCCGACCGGCTTGGTGGTGTAGCCCTGCACCAGGGCGAAACAGTTGTCGCCGTCAAGGTCGTAACGTCCGGCAGGCTGGCTGGCCGGCAGTTTTTCCAGAAACTCGAAGGCGGCGGCAAACCTCGTGGATAAACCGGCGTATCGGCGGCAGTGTTCAAGCGTGTCGGAAATCATGATGGAGAGGCTATGCTTCCGGCCCGGCCGGCGCAAGCAATGACATCGTGGCAACCCACGTCTTCATGAGATAGGCCGGAGGCAAAACGGTTGCGGAAATCTCTGCAAAAGGCGCAGCGTCGAGGCTCTGCCTCGATCTATTTGCCTTGAAACCTGCGATTCCGGCCAGAGGCCGGACACTGCACCGCGCTGCGCGCGGATTTTGCAGAGATTTCTTACGCGGTTTTGCCTTTGAAACTCGCGCGGTCATATGTCGTTGAAATTATTGCATGAGCCTGTTCGCTGCAATGGGGTGAAACCCTACCGGATGAGAGAAGATCAGCTGTTTCTACTGGCAGCGGGTTGTCTTGAAATGTGAAAGCAGCCTCCATGCCAACGCCGGCAGGCTGCAAATTGCCTCCGGGACCGGGTGGATGACAAACTTTTGCGCTTTGAATCCGCAGATTTCACAGAAGAACGCAGAATTTCCGTATCTGCATCTGCGCAATCCGCGTCATCTGCGGAAAAAAAGGCCGTCCGCAAGGACCAAAAAGACTTTGCTTTGTTCCAACTCAAAAGGGTTTTATGACAACTCGATGTTGTTTTGCACCATCACAATGATGCTTACAGAATCACTTTGTTTTGGTGCAAAAGCATCGTGAGATGCTCCTAAACAACATTGAGCTGGAACAAAAAATATGCCGCGTAGGAGACGACGTGAGGAGTCTCTGACTAAAAATCTGAAACCGGGAATTTGATTTGAGTCTAGTCACCTCGACTCCTACAAATGTTGGTAGGGCGGTCGCTGCTGCGCCGCCATGATATTTGGGCTGAGCGGCAACGCAGCCCTGCCGGGAAATGTTTTTTGACGCGAATTTCACGAATTTACGCCAATTCGTGTTGATTCGTGCAATTCGTGTCTGAAACTTCTCGACTCGGTATGGAAATGGGCGTATTCACCTGAATGAAAACACATGAATCCAATCCTTGAAATCTTGATTATCGCGGGGGCGGTGCTGGTTGTTTTTTGGGCTGCCGGTTGCCGGCGGTGTTCGCGCAAAAAGGATTCGTCATCCAATGGTGGCGGATTTTGGTTTTTGGGCGGCAACGATTCCAGCGCGGAACAGCCGCATCAACACGATCACGGACACCATCACGATTCCGGTTCAGGCGGGCATCACGGCGGCGGTTTTGATGGTGGTGGCGGACATGGCGGACATTGAACCGCGAACCACGCGAACCACGCGAACGCGGATTGACGCTGCTTCGCCATCTGGCAAATCATTGTGTCAATAGCTGGGAATGACCCCTCTAATATTTTTGCGACTGGAAAAGCTCCATTCCAAACACGAAATGCCCCATTTCTAACCTGGAATGTTCCATTTCCAACAAGAAATGCTCCATTCCTTACAAGAAATGC
>CAYPTV010000242.1:2005-5384 GCA_964413505.1 uncultured Bifidobacteriaceae bacterium
TCCATGTCTTACAGGAAATGCTCCATGTCTTACAGGAAATGCTCCATGTCTTACAGGAAATGCTCCATGTCTTACAAGAAATGCTCCATGTCTTACAAGAAATGCTCCATTTCCAACAAGAAATGCCCCGTTTCTTACAAGAAATGCTCCATATAAAACTGGAAATGCTCCATATCCAACATGGAATGTTCCGTTGCAAACAGGAAATGGGCCATTTCCTACCTGGAATGCTCCGTTCCAAACAGGGAAAACCACCGTTCAAGTTTGATTTTTAACCACGGATAAACACCGATAAACACGGATTCAATTTTTTTAAGACGCAAAATTAGCCACCGAGACACAGAGACGCCGAGCACGCACAAGGTAGGGCGGTCGCTGCTGCGCCGCCGTGAAATTTGGGCTGCGCGGCAACGCAGCCCTGCCGGTAATTAGGTGGCCGTCCGCAAGTGATGGCCGTCCGCAAAGACCTTTGACACGAATTTCACGAATTTACGCCAATTCAATTCGTGTTGATTCGTGCAATTCGTGTCTGAAACTTCTCGACACGGTTCGGAAATGGGCGGATTCTGCCGCAAATCATGGAAGCCATCGGGATAACTCTGGTGTGTGTCGCGGCGCTGGTCGTGCCGGCTCTGCTGCTCTCGCGCCGGCAACGGAACGGACTCCGGCGGCACCGACGCGATGCGGATGGCGGGTTCTGGTTTCCGGGCGGCAACGATTCCAACGCAGAACAGCCTCATCACCATCATCACGATTCCGGTTCAGGCGGGCATCACGGCGGTGGTTTTGACGGTGGCGGGCATCACGGCGGCGGTTTTGATGGTGGCGGCGGTGGCGGACATGGCGGGCATTGAACCGCGAAGCACGCGAAAGACACGAACGCAGTCTGACACGGATTCCACGGATTTTCACCGATTGAATCCGAATTCGTGTTAATTCATGCAATTCGTGTCTGAAATTTCTCGACTAAGTTCTAAAATGAGCGTATTTCAGCGAACACATATGCCAGACACATTACCCATAATTACGGATTTCTTCGTAAGCTCAATTAAAGTCGAAAAATTATTTGGGCATTTCAATTACGATCTTGATTTTGCCTGTCCAAGCGAACCTGGCACAAATCGACTTTCCATTCTCTATGGCGACAATGGATCTGGAAAGACAACAATTTTGAAATTGCTTTTCCATCTGCTTTCACCAGTCGAAAGTCGAGGTCACAAGACGGTTCTAGTTCAGACAAAGTTTTCTTTATTTCAGGTAACTCTTGCGAATGGAACTCGTGTTATTGCTGAACGCCCTAAAAATAAAATTTCTGGCGGTCTCGAATTACGAATTGAAAGAGAGGGCAATGTTCAGCATAGCATGAAACTTCAAGCAGAAGCTGATGGTTCGGTTTCGTTAGGTGGCACACCAGATATGCCAAAACTTAGAAAGTTTCTCCATGAACTCAAAAGCTTAAATGTTGAAATTTTATTCATGAGGGATAATAGACGTCTTGCAAGCAGTCTTGACGAGAACCAACACGCTGGGGATTCGGACTTAACGATGCAGATGGAGATGATGTTTGAAATGACCCCAGAGCGCATAATACAGCCAAAGCGCGCACAAAAGGATACTCCACTTTTTGCGGCAGTTGAAAACGTGACAACTTTTTTTCGCAAGCAAGCACTTGCCGCATCGAGTCGCGGTGAAGTGGATACTAATAAAATTTACGATGATTTAATCAGACAACTTGTTGCCCCGCGAAAACAATTAGAGACGGAATCGTCCGAACGTTTTGAAAGTTCAATGGAAAGGCTTGAATCTCTTGCTGAACGAAATAAATCATTCGTTAAAGTTGGCCTTGCGTCGCCTCTGCTTGCTGCGGATATGATCAAGAGCCTGAAAAAAGCAAAAGGGGCAGCCCGTTATCCTTTGCTAAATGTTTTGACGCCGTATATTGATAGCGTCCAAGCGAGACTTGATGCACTTGATGGACTAAGGAATCTGATTTTCAAGTTTACAGATTCACTAAACTCATTTATTGGAAATGGAAAATCTATAGTTTTTGATCTTCGTGATGGCCTGCGAATTCTTGGCTATGACAAGGATGTCTTAAGTCCCACAGCGCTTTCATCTGGTGAAAGGCAGTTATTATCAATGTTCTGTCACATTATATGTGTAAGAGGGAGGACGGCCGTATTTATAATTGACGAGCCAGAGCTTTCATTAAATGTAAAATGGCAACGGAGGCTAGTGCAAAGCCTTTTGGATTGCACCGCTGGAGCGTCAGTTCAGTTTGTCATGGCAAGTCACTCGTTGGAATTACTAGCTCGTCACCGTAGTCATGTAATACCGCTCAAAATGGAGGCTAAAATTGAACGCGCTTCCTGATCTTCCACGCCGAAACATCGATGAGCTTATTGCCTTATATGAATTTGAACCATGTATAAGAGATGTATATTCGGAAGGGCATAGTGACAAGACAATCTTGAGGTGGTTTATCGATGCGAGCTGTTCGCAAGGCAAAAGTGTTGGAATTTATCCGATTGATGAAATTGATGTTCCAATTGAGGTGTTAAATAAATATGGCTTAACGTCTGGGAATAGATCAGAAGTTATTGCTCTATGCCTTGAACTGGAAGCGCAACTTGGCCAAGATTTTACTCGCGCAACAGGTGTCATCGATAAAGATACCGATGGTGTTTTTGGACAAGCATATGAATGCAGCTTATTACTAAAGTCAGATTATAGCTGTATTGAGATGTATTTATTTTCAGAAAAGAGTTTTGGAAAGATGCTTAAACTAGCATTCTCAAACATAAAATATTCCGCAGAAGAAATTGTTGCTCAATTAGCACCTGTGCTTCGAGAACTATTCTTAACGCGTGCAGCGAATCAAAGTTTAGCCTTGGCCGCGAAGTGGATTGCATTTGATGGATTCATTTCTCAAAAAAATGGAATCATACAATTTCAATCGGACAATTTCCGAAGACACTATCTACAAAATGGAGGTGTTTGGGATAAACGCACCGAATTTGAAACTGAAATTGAGACGCTTCGCTCGAAACTTCCCGGCGATTTTCGTTTAGTAGCGAATGGGCATGATGCAATTTGCTTATTAAGCCACTTTCTGAAGAGCTTCTATAAAAAAACAAAGGATAAGGACAGAACTGCACCCCATGTGCTTATTCATATTCTTACTTGTAGTTCAGAAATTATTGAGTTTCAGGAGCAACCGATGTTTAAGCGACTTGTTGAACGGTTAGCAGCTACGCCCATTTAATTATGCAAAAGCGCAAGCTAGAGAAAGTAATTTTGAAGTCTCGGCTATCGGGCTTGGCTGCGATCAAAAAATTCACTATCATAAAATAGGTTTTTTATGAAACTTTCAGTTTTG
>CAYPTV010000243.1:0-1414 GCA_964413505.1 uncultured Bifidobacteriaceae bacterium
AAGACGCCCGACGGACGGCTCATCTGCCGGTTCGACAAAACGAACGTGGTGCTGACGTTGGATCAGGCGCAGGAATTATTTAGCCAGGTGCGCGACAAGGTGGTGGACATTTACGGCCAGCGTTTCGCGTTGAAATACCCGGACGTGACGCTGAACCTGTTCGACGTGGATTATTGGTCGGAAAAAAACGGCGCGAACGGCCTGCATAAATTCGGTTTCGCCAGCACGCGCAAGACGGCGGACGGCACCTGCACGCACGAGGTGGTGATGTTGAGCGGGCGGACGCGCGAGGAAATGATGGGCGTGGCGGCGCATGAATACACGCATCTCTGGATCAATGAAAACCGCCCGGACGACCGGGTGATTGACGGCGACACGGTGGAGGCGATCTGCGAATTGACGGCTTACAAGTTGATGCAGGCAAAAAAGCTGCCGGAGATGCAGAAGCGCATCCTCGCAAATCCCTACACGAACGGAAAAATCAAGACCCTCGTGGCCGTCGAGCGCGAAGGCGGGACGGATTACGTTTTGGACTGGGTGAAAAGCGGGACGGCGGAAACATTCGACGCGGACGCCGGCCTTGTGCCAATTGCAACGCCGACGACAACTTCACTTCCTTACGTCGCCGCGCCGGTGCATTTGCCGGACAAATTGAAATACAACGGGCCGATGACGATTGGCAAAGACACCGAGGCGGTCATCAACGGCGTGTCGTTCGAGCCGGGCGACGAGAAACACATCAAGCTGAAGGGCCGAACCGTGACGGTTCACTGCCTTGAAATCCATGACGACGGAGTGGTGGTGCAAATCAACGGCTCGCCCAATCAAGTGACGTTGAAGGCGGGCGACGAAATACCGATGCCATGAAACAAATTATCGCCAACGGAAAGCCGGTCGCCGCGATGCTCCCCTGCTCCATCGAGCAATTTCTGGTCGCGCAAAATCTGCTGCCGCGCAGCGTGGTTGTGGAGCACAACGGCGAGGCCGTCGCGCCGTCGGAATTTTCTCAAAGGCAATTGAACGCAGGCGACAAACTGGAAATCGTAAAAATCGTCGCAGGCGGCTGAATTTGACCACGGATTGTCACAGATAAATGATCGGTTCAAAGAAGTTTGAGACTCCGCACATTGACTGCTGCATCGAAACCATTTTATGACACTTGCTCCCCTCTGGCCCTTCCTGCCGTGCTTGTTCCAAAGGCCGATAGTTCGCCTGATGGCCTGACGAACGATGAGGCTCTCGCTCGTTTGGCGAAGCCGGGATCATCGCGGTGCTTTTGTTGTTTAACGCTGCTCTAGGCTTTTTTCAGGAAGGACGTGTCCAGGCAGCCCTTGCTGCTCTAAAACTGCGGCTGGCGCCGACGGTCCGGCGCTCGTTTGAGTTTGTCCGCAGTCATTTATTTTGCAAGCGACTT
>CAYPTV010000243.1:1514-5358 GCA_964413505.1 uncultured Bifidobacteriaceae bacterium
GACGGTCCGGCGCTCGTTTGAGTTTGTCCGCAGTCATTTATTTTGCAAGCGACTTGTGCCGGTAATGCAGAATCTTGAACTCCGGCGTGTCACGAAGTTCCTCCGCCAGCTCGAACTTGTCCTCGAACGGCGGAAAAAAAGTGTCGCCGCCCTCCACCTCGCGTTTGACGAGCGTGAGATAAAGGTCCGAGCATTGCGGCAACGCCTGCTCGTAAATCTGCGCGCCGCCGCAGATGAAGATGTCGTTCGGAAACTCCTCCGGGTTCAATTTGTCCAGCGACTTGAAAATCAGGATTTCCGTTTCATTCTTTTCACCGAGCTTCGTGAAATGGAATTGATAGGCCCGCTTCAGAAATTTCCCGCCGCGCCATTCGTGATACTGCCCAAAGATCTCCGGATGCTTCTTGATCAGCCGCTGCGGATGTTTTGTCAGCACCAGGTTCTTGCGGTTGGGCAGCGGACGACCGAGGCTTTCGAATGTCTTGCGCCCCATCACGATCAGATTGCCCATCGTGGTTTGCTTGAACCACTTGAAATCCTCCGGCAGATGCCACGGGATCTTGTTCTCCGCGCCGATCACGCGGTTCAGCGACATTGCGGCGATGGCTTTGAAATGTTTCACAAATTTAATTTTACCGCTGAGATGGCCTCAGGCGGAGAATAATTTTCCGCCCTGCCGGCCAAAATATTTTCCGCGTTTTGTTCGACCCTTTCAGGGCCTTTGTTTTTATCGTCATCAACCGCAGGTCGCACCTGCGGCTGCCATGTTTTGACCCTGCGGGTCGGATGCGAAATTCGCCGCATTATTCTTGCACAGCATTTAGCCCGCAAAAAAGCCTGCGACGCAAATCTTTTTCATCATCCTGCCGCCTGATTTTTTAAATCGGGCTGCCATTGTTTTGCACCGCCCAATTTTTCCATTGTCCGCAGGACAGACACCTTGGTATGCCGCCCGCTGGCCGGGTCGGTGGCCAACAAATGTTGGGTAAATGGCAACGGACGATGTGCGAGCCGGGATGGCCGGGCTAAACTCGGTCCTCAGCTTTGGGTCATGAAGCACGAACCCTTTCAATCCATTTACCGCCCGGATTTCGAGGTGGTGGAGGAGCGGCATGGCCGGTTGCGCCGCTATCCGCACACGGAACAGTTGCCGGCGCTGCACCGGGCCTTGAACATGGAATTCCTGAACGCGCTGCCGGATCATATCGCCCGCACAGACAAGCGGGGGAACGGTTTCCAGAAAAACCTGCTCAAGCACGCGGGAATGACGTTCTGCAACATGTTTAACGCCGCCCGCACGGACGGCCTGCATCTCCATGCCATGCCGGACCCGGACCTGGTGACGCGGCTGGTGCTCGTGCAGCAGGTCACGGAGGAGACGCGGCGTGGAGTGCGGCACCGGTTCAAGTATTATGGCGGCGCGGCATTCCAGCCGGACATCCGCATCTCGGGCAAGCCGCTGGTGTTCACGGACCATGTGCTGGAGCGGTTTTCCACGCGGGTGCCGAACAAGGTGGGGGAGCACTTGTGCATGCTGCTGTTGATCTTTTTTGGTTCGCCCATCATCGCGCTGCCCGTCGGGCCGAACCTGGCGTTCATCATGCCGTATCATGACACCCTCCTGGCCTTCCCGTTTGAACTGGAGGAGGACGAACTGGTCATCACCACCTGCCTGACCATCCACGAGATGAATTCACTGGAACGGCAGATGCCGCCGCTGGCCTTCAATGTGCATTACGGTGCGGCCTATGCCGTGCCCCGCATCCGGCACTGGTTCCCGGCGAAATGGATGTTTGATGTTTATGCGAAATGGGAGCGCAAGGTGCCGTTGCCGCCGCCCCTGCCGGTGCTCCCGCCCGGCGTGCGGTGGCACCGCGTGGCGCAACTGATCAAGGATAATGAAGTGGACAAGGGACACGGCCCCGGCACGACATATAACTTCCTCGACCATGTCCCCGGCCCCTATGCGGTGGAATTTCCGCCATCCCAGCCGGAACCGCGTGTGGACGAGCGGCAGCTTCACAAGCAAATTGATTCCAAGCCGGATTGGGATGCGGCCTTCGATCATCGCGACCATTTCATCGTCAACTTTATGGATCGGAAGCCGCCGCCCAAGTGACGCAAACATTTTCCAGATTCATTCTTTCGCAAGCGACCATAGGTCTCGCACCAGAAAACTTTGGAAATCTCTAATCTGCTCACGCAATCGTTCGATGGTCAACATATCCGGGCGGGGATCACCGAGATTCGCTTTATTCTTGTAGTGCCACACTATCCAGCGACAACCCTTGAAAAAACGTGATGCTGGTAATCGTAAGTCAGCAAGGATTTCGGAAAAGCCACAGACGTAAAGCGTCCCTTCCGGTTTCAAGACACGCGCCGCCTGCTCAATCCAACGGACTGACCATGCCACATATTCCTGCTGCGACTCGAACGTGTCCCATTCTGCCTTTTTGATGTTGTAGGGCGGATCGGCAAACACAAGGTCAGCCGAACCGGATTCCAAACCTCGCATCCACTCAATCGAATCGCCCAGCCAAATTTCTCCATGCTGATGGGAGTAGAACAAGCGCGGCGAATTATTTTCAACCGATGAATCAACCGGCAACCTTTCACCTTTATTCACCCGCTGGCCGAAGAATTCCGGGATTTCGGTATTGCGAACAAAATAAGTTGCCGAAGGTTCTTTTAATTCCAACGCGGGCGCAGGAGAGCCATCTGGTCGGGCGTTCTTGTTCGAGCGAGGTTTTTGTTTTGTTTTGTAATTGACGGACATGAGCTATTAATTTGCAAAATAATTTCCACCGAAAATTGGCTTGGCCTTGACATGGTGGCTGGCGTGCCAGTCGCAGTGGAAATAAAAGCTGCCGGTTATTTTGGGGACACGGGCAAAATTCTTCGCCATGCGGCGATTGTGCGCGGGAAATTTGTCAGCGTCAATCTGCGTTCACACCGGCCCGTTCTTCATGTAGTCGCGGATGATGAAGCCACGCAGCGTCAGTCCCGTCCGCCGCGCGCGGCGCGCATACGCCGCCCGCTTCACCGGGTCGGCCAGCGCCGCGTCGGCATAGGCTACTGCCACCGCAAACTGGCGGCTGGACGCCTTCTGGTTGGCGTTGCGCGGACGTTTGGAATAGTCGGGGGCCTGGCTCACCACCGTCCTGCCCCGATACAGGCGGAAAATCAGGTTCCCGATCCGTCCCCGGAAATGATTGAACGACGGGTTTGGCTGCGCACTGGCCATATGCCAATTAATCGCACATTTCACCCGGAATTGAAAGGGTCCAATGCTTGGATTCCTCTTATCCTATACCGAAGTCCTGCCGTAGTGCTGCCGTAGCTCTGCCGGGCAACATTTTTGTAAGGTCCGGGGCAATGCAGGGTGCTGTCTGCTGTCGGCCGGGTCTTTGCGGGTGATGCCGCGACTTGAATTACTGCTTGCCCCTGACCAGCGACTCAACCACCGCCGGGTCGGCCAGCGTGGTGGTGTCGCCGATCTGGTCGGTTTGGTTCTCGGCAATCTTGCGCAGGATGCGGCGCATGATTTTTCCGGAGCGCGTCTTGGGCAGGCCTGGAGCGAATTGGATTTTGTCCGGCACGGCAATCGCACCGATTTCCTTGCGGACGTGTAGTGCGAGTTCCTTCTTCAATTCTTCGCTCTCGGCAATGCCGTCCTTCAATGTCACGAACGCATACAGTGCCTGGCCCTTGATGTCGTGCGGCATGGGCGCGACGGCGGCTTCGGCCACTTTCTCGTGGCTCACGAGCGCGCTCTCCACTTCCGCCGTTCCGATGCGATGGCCGGAGACATTGACGACATCGTCCACGCGGCCGAGCAGCCAGT
>CAYPTV010000244.1:0-5343 GCA_964413505.1 uncultured Bifidobacteriaceae bacterium
ATCCACCGGCCTCTTCACCGACGCCGACAAGGCGAATCCTAAATCCTGCTATGGCCACATCACCGCCGGTGCAAAGAAAGTCATCATTTCCGCTCCGGGTAAAAACGAGGACATCACCGTCGTCGTCGGCGTCAATCACGAGAAATATGACGCGGCGAAGCATCACGTCATTTCCAACGCGAGCTGCACAACAAACTGCCTTGCGCCGCTCGTCCATGTTTTGCTCAAGGAAGGTTTCGGCATCGAGGAAGGTCTGATGACCACGATTCACAGCTACACCGCCACGCAGAAAACCGTGGACGGCCCGAGCAAAAAAGATTGGAAAGGCGGACGCAGCGCGGCGATCAATTTGATTCCGTCCACGACCGGCGCGGCCAAGGCCGTCGGCCTCGTTTGCCCCGAAGTCAAAGGCAAGCTGACCGGCATGTCCATTCGCGTGCCGACGCCGACGGTTTCCGTCGTGGATCTGACCGTCCGCACGGTGAAGGAAACGAGCTATGCGGAGATTTCCGCCGCGATGAAAAAGGCGAGCGAGACCTATCTCAAGGGAATTTTGGAATGGACGGACGACGAAGTCGTGAGCAGCGATTTCATCCACAGCAAATCGTCGTCCATCTTCGATTCCGGCTCCGGCATCGAATTGAACAAGCGTTTCTTCAAGCTCGTGAGCTGGTATGACAACGAATGGGGTTACAGTTGCCGCGTGGCCGACTTGCTGAAATTCATGATCGGCAAAGGACTGTAAGCGGAATTAAAATTCTAAACGGCGGGCTGGAAACAGCCCGCCGTTTTTATTTGCGAGTTTCGAAATTGGGACATGCGCAGCGAGATAGTGCTTTCAAAAACACCCTGCTGATTTGATGGCCGCACCACCCGATGGCGGGGCAGTGTTAATCTTGGCGTTTGGCACCGGCTCTATTTTGATTGAACCCGGACAAAAAATGGTTATGCTTCCTGTTAATCGTGAGGATGTTGATTTTAATTTTGTTCGCGAATTTCCTGGCGTTTGCAGCTTTGCGCACCGAAGCGCAGGTGGGCGTCTGGACGTATCACAACAACAACCTGCGCACAGGGCTGGACACCAACGAGACGATCCTGAACCTGACCAACGTGAACTCCACGCGGTTCGGCAAGCTGATGACTTATCCGGTGGACGGCTGTGTTTATGCGCAGCCGCTGTATATGCCCGACGTGAATATTCCCGGGCAGGGGACGCACAACGTGATTTTCATCGCCACGGAAAACGCGACGGTCTATGCGTTCGACTCGGACAGTGGGGGCGCCTCGGGCGGGCAGCTTTGGAAAACGAACCTTGGCGCTGCGGCGGTAACGACGACGGCGACATATACAAACAAGAGTTTCGGCACGCGTTACAACGGCGGTGCCTACACAGACATCATTCCCCAGGTCGGCAGCACGGGCACGCCGGTAATTGACACCAATTCCGGGACGCTTTACGTGGATGTGTTCACGGGCATCGCCGGCGGCGGCGTCACAAATTATTATCATTACCTTCACGCGCTGAACATCACCAACGGCACGGAGACGGCCAACAGTCCGGTTCTCGTGACCGCATCAGTCGCCGGAACCGGCGTGGACAGCGTCGGCGGCCGTGTGACGTTCAATGCCAAGCAGGAAAACCAGCGCTGCGCCCTGACGTTGTCCGGCGGGATCGTTTACATATCTTATGCCGGTTACGCGGACACCGACCCGTATCATGGCTGGATCATCGGATTCAGCACCACCAACCTGGCGCAACTGACCAATTACGTTTTCAACACGACACCCGACGCAACGACTTCCACCTTCGGCGCAAACGCAGCCGAGGGCGGCCTCTGGATGGGTGGCGACGGACTATGCGTGGACAATAACAGCAACCTTTATTTTATGGTCGGCAATGGAAGTTTCAGCGCTACGAACAATTCCGGCAAGGTGGATTACGGCGACAGCTTCATCAAATTGACGACGACCAATGGACTGGTGGTGGCTGATTATTTCACTCCATGGAACCAGACCAACTTGCAATCCCAAGACTCCGACCTTGGTTCCGGCGGATTGATGTTGCTTCCCGACCAGACGGGGACTTATCCGCATGAGATGCTCGGAGCCGGCAAACAGGGACAAATTTTTGTTGTCAACCGCGACCAGTTCACGACCGGGAACAATCATTATGACCAGAACAACGTCTTTGACTTCATCGTGCAGACCAATCTAGGGCAGATCGGGGCTTCGTTTGACACGCCCGCCTATTTTAACGGGCGGATTTATTATGCGGCTCAAAACGACAATCTGAAGGCCATATCGGTGACCAATGGCGCGCTGAACCGCAGCGCCATTTTGTCTGATACCACACGCACCTACCCAAACAAGGGTTCCACCCCCAGCATCTCCGCAAACTGGACAAACAATGGAATTGTCTGGACGATTCAAATGCCGGCGACGCTTGGGGCGGCGGCCACGCTCGTCGCGTGCAATGCCACAAATTTTACGACCGAGCTTTACAACAGCGGCCAGGCATCGGGCAACCGCGACCTCCTTGGCGCAGGTATCAAATTCAACGTGCCGACGGTTGCCGACGGCAAGGTGATTGTCGGCACGTCGAATTCCGTTTCCGTCTTCGGACTGCTCTCTGGAACGTTTTCATTCAGTTCAACGGCTTACAGCGTCAAGGAGACTGTCACAAACTTGACCATCACTGTGAACCGGCTTGGCGGCACCAACGGCGCGGTCCAAGTTTCCTATGCCACGGTCGTTGGCGGCACGGCTGTGAGCGGTGTAGATTACACTGCTGTTTCCGGCTTGTTAAACTGGACGAATGGAGAAACGGTTTCAAAAAGCTTTACCGTGCCTGTTCTAGGCAACTCACTGGAGCAGTCGAACCTGACGGTGAACCTCGCCTTGAGCAATCCAACAAACACCGCGTCCTCCTTGGGGACGCAACCCGCGGCGGTGCTGACGATCAATCTTGCAACACCGATTGTTGCAACGCCGCTGAGTGCGACAGCGATCACTTATGGTCAGACGCTGGCAAGTTCGATACTTGGAGGGACATTTACGAATGCGTCGGGCGGGGCGATTGTCGGGACGCTTGCCTTTGTGAATTCTGGAGTTGCTCCCCTGGCAGGGATTACAAATGTGCAGGTGAGCTTCACCCCGACGGACACGATGGATTACAACAATGAGACGAACACGGTGAGTGTGACAGTCAACAAGGGAATGCCGGTGTCGAGCGCTGTGTTGAGTGCAAGTGCGATCACATATGGGCAGACGCTTGCGAGTTCGACGCTCAGCGCTTCATTCACGAATGTGGCGGGGGCAACAGTTCTTGGCACGTCGGCATTTGTGAATACATCGATTGCGCCGAAAGCGGGCATCACGAACGTGTCGGTGTTTTTCACGCCGACGGACACGGCGGATTACAACAATGTGACCAACACGGCGAGCGTGACGGTAAGCAAGGGGACGCCGATATTGAGCGGTGCGTGGAGTGCAAGTGCGATCACTTATGGTCAGACGCTGGCAAGCTCGACGGTGACCGGAGTTACATTTACGAATGTCGCTGGAACGGCGGTGTTGATGGCGAGCACAAATTTTGTGACGCCGACGATATTGCCATTGGCGGGAATGACAAACGTGCAGGTGTATTTTGTTCCAGTGGATGTGGCGGATTATGGCAACGAGACGAATACAGTGAGCGTGACGGTGAACAAGGCGACGCCATTGTTGAACGGGACGCTGGCGGCCACTGCGATAACTTATGGCCAGACGCTTGCGAATTCGACTCCGGGCGGAACATTCACGAACGGGGCAGGGGCAACGGTTCCAGGCGCGTTGACTTTTGTAAATCCGTCAATTGCGCCAAAGGCTGGAATTACAAATGTGCCGGTGCTCTTCACGCCGTCGGATGCGGCGGATTACAACATCGTTACCAACATGGTGAGCGTGACGGTGAATCTGGTGGCGTTGCAGTTCACCGGGTTGAGTTCCTTGACCAACACCTATGGCGTGACGAGCATTATTTTAAGCGGTGAATTGAGCGGGTCCGGCCCGGTTTATCCGGCCAGCGGCGAGGTGGTCACCGCCACCATCAACGGCATTGCCGTCAGCGGAACGGTGACGAACAGCACGGGTGCCTTCTGGATCAACTACAACGATCCATCCCTCGCGACCAATAACGCCGCAGGTTCGCCGTATGCCATCACCTACGGCTACGCCGGTAATGCCGGGAACGGCCTCGCTTCGGCGACGGACAACAGCACCACGATTACCATCATCCAACCGCCGAATGTTACTTGGAAGCTCGCGTATTTTGGGACCAATGCCGGCAACCCGGCCATTGCCGGCGATTCGGCGAATCCAACGCATGATGGCATCGCCAACCTGCTGGCCTACGCGTATGCCTTCAATCCCACGGTCACCAACGCCAATCCGTTTGTCGGCAACGTCGCGGGAGAGAAATTTCTTCTCAATTTCCCTCGCAACACATCGGCCACCGACATCACCTACCTTGTGCAGGCATCGGAAAATTTGTCCATCTGGAGCAACCTGCTGACATACACCTTCGCAAGCGGCTGGGTCACCAACATGCCCGGCACCAGCGTTTCAGAATCACCCACCAACGGCGTCCCGCCCGGCCAGTATGTCAATGTCACCGTCACTGGTTCCACCAACGTGGCGGCCATTGCCACCAACCAGTTCCTGCGCCTGCAAATCCATCGGTGAACGAAGTGCGCGCCGCGATGATCACCGCCCGGATGTCATCCAACGGCAACCGCCGTTCCGCCTGACCGTTGTTTTCAGGAACCGACGAAAGCTCCGCGAAGAATCGTCGTGATGTGCGGTTTGATCTTTTCAGGAATTTCTCCGGTGTCTTTGAATAGCTCGTAACGGAATGTATTTAAGTCAAATGAAGGAGCCTTGGAATACGCATCATTGTTGAAAACACATTTGCTTCAACAAAGTCACGGTTGAAAACACGCACTTGAAGGCATTAACAACCAAAGAACCGAATATTCTTTCTCATCGTCATCGTCAGTTTTGGCAGGATATATTTGAGGATGAGGATGATGGCGACGACGATTCGATGCTGGTAATTATTCAGACAGGCTTCCAGATAAATAAATGCTCAAGTTATGGGGTGACGAGCCGACATAAAGCAGTCAGACCTTGGCTTTGAAACGAATCCGTTTGAGTATTGCCTCTCGTCGCAGGCGCGCCGCATCGTGTCGGCAACCTTGTGCCGGGCACGACATATCTCGAGCGTGCGCGCGCCATCGGCGGCAGCACTGGTGCGAGCAACTGGACCGGCAACGGCTCCATCATGTCCATATGAAAGGTTGAGGG
>CAYPTV010000245.1:0-5278 GCA_964413505.1 uncultured Bifidobacteriaceae bacterium
GGCGTTGTGGCGGATCTGGCAGTTTTTCCCGATGATGGCCGGGCCTTTGATCATCGCACCGGGTTCCACGACCGTGCCCTCGCCGATGAGCACGCGCTCGCCGATGCTCGCGCCGGGAAAACGCCGGGGCGGATTCTGTCTCGGCACCCGGTCGAGATAGGCTTCAATTTTCTGGAGCGCGTCCCATGCGAACTTGCAGCCGTCGAAAAGGGCGGCGTGTTCGGTCTGCATCAGGTCGAACAGGTCTTCAGCTTTGAACATGGCGGCAAGTTAGAGGAAACACGCGGCGTCGGCAAAGAGGAAATGAGGCGGTTCATGGAAGGTCTCGCCCGGAGAAATTGACAGTCCTGTTTGGCGGAAAAAAGTTGATGAAAGCTCAATTCAATGGTAGCCAGACAGCATGAGAATTGCCCTGTTAATTGTTTTTGCGGCGCTGTCCGCACCGGCGCAGACCAATTTGGTTTCGCCGGCGAACCCGCCGCAGGTCCAGACCAACCAAAATGCCGTGGATGCGCAACGCTACGAGCAGGTCAGGATGGAGTGCATCCAAAACCGCCGGATCATCTGCGGCAAAATCCTGAAGGTGACACCGGAGGGGATCGTGGTTGACAGCGGCTACACGAACCTGATGCGCGCGCCGTTGAACCAGTCGTGGTATATCTCCGGCACGGTGATGGCGTCGCGCGCGGCCAATTATGTGGAGGCCAACCAGCCGGACGCGGTCTGCGCCGGGAAGGTTTTTCTGACCGACCTGCCGAAGTTGCGGGGCGTCGAGGCAAGGTTCAGGGTTTTTGATTATGTGAACATCGAGGGTTTTCCAGTCGGCCAATACACCTACACGTCGGTCGGCAGCGTGCAGCACACCGTGCGCGAATTCACCACGAAACTCCAGAATGCAACCCTGTGGAACTACCAGCAATCCCTGCCGCAAAACGCGCCGCCAAAATGACGTCTGGATTTCGATCCGTCAAAAGTTTCCGCCGTGGCAATTTCATCGCCGGAATTTTTTTCGCGGCAAGCATGGCGGTTGTTTCCTGCGCCACCACGGGAAAGGCTTCGGAGGCTTATGGATTAAACTCGCGGCTGCCGGCGCAGCCTTATTTGCAAATGCCGCCGCGCGCGGACGGCGGATTGCCAAAACTGCTTTCGCAAACCGGCGCGTTCAAAAACGTCCGCGATTTTTCGCCGGCGGCCTCGCTGATTCCTTACGATTTGATCGTGCCGTTCTGGTCGGACGGCGCGGAAAAATCACGTTTCATTTCCCTGCCGGATGAAAAAATAAAATTCGCGCCGGCCGGCGAATGGGTTTTCCCGCGCGGAACGGTTTTTGTGAAGACCTTTTCGCTCGCGACGAACGAATTGAATCCAGAATCGCTGCGCAGATTGGAAACGCGCCTGCTCGTGTGCGATTCGGCGGGCGGCGTTTATGGCGTCACCTACAAATGGCGCGCGGACAACAGCGACGCGGACTTGCTCGAATCGAACCTGACCGAGGCGGTTACCATCCAGACCGCTACCGGCATTCGGACGCAGCAATGGTATTATCCGAGCCGCGCGGACTGCCTGACCTGCCACACGGCCAACGCCGGTCTTGTGCTGGGCGTGAAGACCCGGCAGTTGAACCGCGATTTCACCTATCCGTCCGGCGTGACCGACAACGAACTGCGCGCGTGGAACCACCTCGGCCTGTTCAACACAAATTTTTCCGGCGCGGATTTGAAAACTTTTCCAGCGCTCGCGCGTGCGGGCGATTTGTCGCGCAGCCTGGAGGACCGCGCGCGTTCCTATCTCGACGCGAACTGCGCGCAATGCCACCGGCCCGGCGGCACGGTGGCATATTTCGACGCCCGCTACGATACGCCGCTCGCGCAGCAGGGCTTGATTGGCGGCCGCGTTTTGATTGACGAGCGCATTGACCATTCGCGCGTCATCGCGCCCAACGACATCTGGCGCTCGATTCTTTACATGCGCACGGACACGACCGAGGCGTTCAAGATGCCGCCGCTCGCGCGCAACACGATTGACGGGCAGGGGATGAAATTGCTGCGGCAATGGATTGAAAGTATGCCCGGACCGCCGGTGCTGCCGCCGACCCGGATTTCGCCGAGCGGCGGAAATTTTTCGCAGCCCGTTGAAGTGACCCTGACAAGCGAGCCGGGCGCGAAAATTTTTTACACGCTCGATGGCACGGTGCCGACGATATCCGATCTGCCTTACGATAAGCCGGTCAAAATTTCCGGCCCGACGATTTTGCGCGCGGTGGCGTTCAAGCCCGGCTTCACCAAGAGCATCACGACGCAGGAAATTTTCCTCGTCGGCAATTGAACCCCTTGTCTTGCGGACGAAAGCATATTTTTCAGGCTTCCGCAAAAAAGTTTTTTCGCGAGTTTTGAAAAATAATAAAGCCGCGCGCCTTGTGACGTGCGGTTGCCGTAAAACTGACAGCTCACCCCATCACGCCAATCGTGGCCGAGTCGCTCCACTATGCACATGACAGATAATCTTGGGGCGCGCATTCCTCTGTGCGCCGCCGTTTGTAAGCACGCACCCCGGCGGGCAGGGGATTGCCCGCCTGCCAGTCGTAGATTGGTTGCTGTCTTCGGCGACGGATTTTTTCTTCGCCTCCATTGGGCTTTTATGGTTGAATAAAAAAGGCAATGGCGCATTCGTCTATCGGCTAGGACGTGGCCTTCTCAAGGCTGAAAGAGGGGTTCGATTCCCCTATGCGCTACCAATCTCGGTTTGGAGCAATGATACCAATGCGATTTCTCATTTTTAGATTTTTAAAAAACGCAAAGTGAGAATAAAAGTGAGAATAACGGAGTTCTCATTCGGTGCTTACCGTGACATGGCGGCTTCACCCGAATGCCAATACCAAAGGATATGTGCTCAATTCAAGGGTTCAAAACGCGCTCTAGCACTAGCACAGGAACATACTGCCGAGAACGAGAAAGAATTTTGGAAAAAAATTGAAGCCATGAATGCAAATGCTGCAAGTGCGACCAACACGCTCGCGTTGTTGGATCGGTTGAAAACGGAAATGCCGGAGATTTGGGGACAGTCCCAGGTCGTCGGCAAATGGGTCTGGCTGGAATTCAATGTCCCGCCGGTCGGCAAAATCAGGGAGAACCTGAAAAAACTTGGGTTCCATTGGAACGGCCAGCGCAAATGCTGGCAGCATCCGTGCGGTGTTCCCCGCCACCGTGCCGGTGGCGACCCGCGTTCGTATTATCAGGTCACAACCGCCAGTGAACTCACCATGAATGACGCGCCGCCAATGGCGAAGGAATTCAAAGTGGTTGCGTTGCGCGAATGTCCATTGCCGGAGCAGATGCAGTTTTGCGATACACCGGAGCGTGCAGCCGATTATTGGCGGTTGAACATCGCCACCAACCCGTATTTCAACCCGGACTGCGAATGTTGCGCGGTGTTGATGTTGAATACGCGGCGGCGGGTGAAAGGCCACCAAATTGTCACCATCGGCACGATGGATACGCTTTTGGTGCATCCGAGAGAAGTTTTCCGGGGAGCATTGATCGCGGGAGCATCGGCCATCGTGATGATGCACAACCACCCGAGCGGGGTTATACCGCATCCCGTTTTATGCCGCATATGAGTGGGGTGTGCTTTTGAAAGGCTCCGTTTGAGCATTTGGTTGCGGCATAAAAATGGGCGGCATTGACGGGTGACGGTGGGCATTCTGGGATGGATGAAAACAAAATCCATCCTATCGGGCGGCTCTTTCGGGCCGCTTTTACCATACATCAACCAATACCGGACTGAAATCAAAGAACAGGAGTATGCAGCCGGGTCAATCTGTGAGCAGATTTGTGTTCTCAAGTTGTTTGACCGTTGGCTTAAGCGAAGAGGGCTTGAGGTGCGGGACTTAAATGAAGCAGTCTCCCACGATTTTTTGGGGCGCTTGAAGCGGGGCTATCCCAAAAATGCTGCTCGGTCAACTTTGCAGCGGCTGCTGGCGATGCTTCGTCGGATTGGAGTTACGCCTGTTGTTGCACCGGCGCAACCGAGTCCATCCCAGCACCTGACGGGAGATTATGAACGATTTCTTTTGGAAGAACGTAATTTGTCGCGGCAATCGGTGCGTCCGTTGGGGCGGTTCGCCGACCGGTTCCTGTCTGAAATGTTTGGTGCTGGTGAGCTAAATCTAGCCAAGTTGCGTGCGCCTGATGTGACCGGGTTCGTGCAGCGGCATGCACACGATCATGGTTCGCCATACGCAAAATGGCTGGTGCGGGCGCTGCGGTCGTTTCTGCGTTACCTGCATTACAAGGGTTTGGTCGACACCGATCTCTCGATTGCCGTTCCGAAAGTGGCACACTGGGCTCTTTCAACTCTGCCGAAACATCTTTCAGCGGTGCAAGTGCGGCAAGTGTTGCGACACTGTGACCGCAGCACGGCACGGGGACGACGCAATCACGCCATCCTGCTTTTGCTCGCACGGCTTGGTTTGCGCGGTGGCGAAGTTGTCAGACTCAACCTTGAAGACATTGATTGGGATAACACGCGAATCACGGTATGCGGAAAAAATGGAAGCTGGGCACAACTACCACTACCAGCAGATGTCGCGCGAGCCATTGCACATTATCTGCGCCATGATCGACCACACTGCGCCTGCCGGCGTGTGTTCATCCGAGATTATGCCCCGCTTGGCGGCTTCGAGGGTTCCCAATCAATTTCGAAAATCGTGCAGTGCGCCCTCGCAAAAGCAGGCGTGGAGTCGTCCCGAAAGGGTGCACATCTGTTGCGTCACAGTCTGGCGACGGACATGCTGCGCAAGGGGGCGTCGCTTGATGAAATTGGTGAGGTGCTGCGTCACAAAAGCCCCGACTCGACAGCCATCTATGCCAAAGTCGATCTCGGTTCACTGCAAGCGCTGGCCCTGCCATGGCCGGGAGGTGCCCGATGAAACCGCTGAATCAGGCCGTCGATGACTACCTTGCGCTCCGGCGCAGTCTCGGGTTCAAGCTTCGGGAGTATGGAATCTGCCTGCACGAGTTCGTTTTATTTTTGGTGAAGAACCGGTCAGGGCACGTCACCAACAAGCTTGCGGTGGAGTATGCCACTCAACGCCAGCATGAAAAACCCGTCTCGTGGTCACGCCGACTCGGCATTGTCCGAGGTTTTGCAACTTACCGTATTGGCACTGACCCAAAAACCGAAATCCCTCCGCTCGGGTTGTTGCGGTTCCGATCCAAACGGGCATGTGCACCAGTTTGCTGTCCCGATCCGCGCCGATGTGTGCTTTCATCCCGAAATA
>CAYPTV010000246.1:0-5267 GCA_964413505.1 uncultured Bifidobacteriaceae bacterium
CACCGAAGACGTCCGCAAATACGCCGCCGAACAAGGCCTCGCCGAGGAAGAGGCGCTGAAGCAGGGCATGGCAGAAAAGTCGAAGGAGTTCGTGGAAAAGGGCGCGGAGGTTTACAGGCAGGCATAAATCTGTTATTCAAACTCCATGATTCAGCCGGAACAATTGGTTGCAGGCGAGTGGGCCGAATGGTATCGGCTCACGCCCGTTCAACGCTGGCTGGAAAGCGAGAAACTCTGGCAGACCTATCTCGCGCTCGGAGGCTCACTTGATCCCGAACCCGATACGCAAAGTCCTTTCTTCGATGCGCGCGCACCGCGTCCGCGCCCTGCTCATGGGCGGACAGGCGTGCGTGTTCTACGGCGCGGCCGAGTTTAGCCGCGACACCGACCTCGCCATCGTCGCCGACGCCGTCAACCTCGCGCGGCTGCGGAAGGCGCTGGGCGAACTGCAAGCCGCAGCGATTGCTGTCCCACCGTTCGCCGTGAAATTTCTGCGGCGCGGCCACGCCATCCATTTTCGCTGTCAACATCCCGAGGCGTTGCGGATGCGCGTGGACGTGATGTCCAAAATGCGCGGCGTGGATGCCTTTGAAAAACTGTGGCAGCGCCGAACGACCATTGAACTGCCCGATGGAACGAAGTGCGATCTGCTCTCGCTGCCCGACTTGGTGCAGGCCAAGAAAACCCAGCGCGACAAGGACTGGCCGATGATCCGGCGCTTGGTCGAGGCGCATTATTTTCAGAACCGCGCCAAGCCCAACCCCGCCCAGATCCGTTTCTGGCTGCAAGAACTCCGCACGCCGGAAATACTTTTCGAACTTGTCGGACGTTACGCCCCGATCAGCCGGCGTCTGGTCTCGGTGCGACCGCTGCTCGTCCATGCCGTGACCGGCGAAACGAAGAAGTTGGAGCAGGCATTGCTCGCCGAGGAATCCGCTGAACGTGCGCTGGACCGGCAATACTGGTTGCCGTTAAAGGCGGAATTGGAAAAACTGCGTCACGCCAAATGAAAATCACCGAAACCAAAAACGCCGCCAAACAAGGCATCGCCGAGGAAGAGGCGCTGAAGAAGGGGATGGAAGAAAAACATTTAGCTCCGCTCGAAGATCGGTCAAACTGCAATCGGTTGATCTTGCGAAAATTGGGAAATCGCAGCCGCCATTCATAACAATTTAGGATAATTTACCGGGACAGAGTTGCAAGAAGCGTAAAGCTTGTAATTCACGCCAGCGGCTTGACCGGCTTGGACACCGGCTTTAGGCTGGATTGATGTCGAACACGTCCAAAAAGAAAAAAGCCGTGCTGCTCGGCGTCGGCCTTGATTCCGACGGCCATAAGCGGCTGACGACCGGCCCGAATTTCGCGCTCGTCGGCGGCACGGAGGAAACCCACGAACAGATGACCGAGAAAGCAGTCAAGATCAACGAAAAACTCAAGGCGCGCGGCAAACATCTCGAAACCGTCAGCCACGAGGAGTTCGACGACATCGCGCAGGAAGTGGGATTGAAGAAGGCCAAGCCGCGCGGGAAATGACCCCAATCCCTTTTGATGTCGAAAATTGACCATCAGTTTGCCGTTTCCAAGCCCCAAACCGCTTAAACCGTTGAAAATCAAGAAAAGTCGCCTTTAGACTTAACGAAGTCGGGCTCGGACTTTCCGGCAAATGTCTTCGACTTATCGGCCTCACTCATCGAAGCCGCGGCCTCGGTCACCGACTTCGTGGCGTCGGACTCCGACTTCGCGGCATAGCTAACTGACTTTCCGACATCGGTGGGTGACTTCGCGGCAAAAGTGTCTGACTTCGGAAAGTCGTAGGCCGACTTCGGAAAGTCCAAGCCCGATTTCGGCAAGTCAGTATGGGATGACACCGAAATAGGTGCGGATCAACCCAAGTCAGGAGGTTATGCCGGAACCGGATAAACAGGCAGCTACAAGACTCCGATGGACTTCAGCATCTGCCGGGTTTTTTCCGGCGTCTCCTGCAAAACTGCGCGCCAGCCGCGCGCCTTGCCGGCTTCGATGTTTTCCAGCCGGTCGTCAATATAGACCAAATCCGAGCCGCGCCTGCCGCACATCTGCTCCATCGCCGCGTAGATTTCCGGCTGCGGCTTCATCGCGCCGACTTCGTAGGAAAAAATGTAGCCGTCGAAATGCTTGAAGAACGGGAAATTGTGGCGGACGTGCTCGATGGCAAGGTCGTTGGTGTTGGAAAAGATATAAGTCTGGAATCCGCGCCGACGCACTTCCTCGTGCAGATCAACCATCGGTTCCATGGGCACGAAAATGTCCGCGAAATCATCGGCAAATTCTTCGAGTGTGCCGGTGAAGCCGGTGGCCTGCCGCATCTCGTCAAAAAATTGTTGCCGCGTGAGCAGGCCACTTTCATATCGCACTAGGATAGACGAGCTGCCGAGAAAATGCTGGAGGTCGGGAAGCTGTTTGGTGCTGCGGGCGGCGACCTTGCGCGCGGCGACCGAATAATCGAAATCCACGAGGACTTTTCCAAGATCGAAGATGATGGCTGGTTTCATGACATTTCCCTGCGGCCTTCCAGCGCGCGGCTCAGCGTGAGTTCGTCGGCGAATTCCAGACCGCTGCCGGCGGGCAGGCCGAAGCCGATGCGCGAGATTTTCAGCCCGGCACGCGCGAGCCGTTTCGCCAGATAGTTGCTCGTGGCATCCCCTTCCACGTCCGTGCCGAGCGCAATGATGATTTCCTTGATCGGTTCGTGCGCCAGGCGCTTTTCCAACCCGGCGATGCTCAAATCCTCCGGCTCCACGCCGTCAAGCGGGGAAATTTTTCCGCCGAGGACATGAAACTTGCCGCGAAAGGTGTTGGATTTTTCCACGTTCAAGATGTCCACCGCGCGTTCGACCACACAGACGAGCGATGAATCGCGCCGCGAATCTTCGCAGATCGGGCAAGGCGATTTTTCCGTAAGCGCGCCGCAGGTGGTGCAGAACTGGATTTTCTCGCGCGCAAGCAACATCACTTCGGCCAGTTGCTTCACCGCGCCGGAATCGGCCTGGACAAGATGCAGCGCAATGCGCTCGGCGGAACGCGGCCCCACGCCGGGCAGCTTGGAGAGCGCAGCGATGAGTTGCGTGATGGAATCGGGAAGCATAAGGCAAATGAAGAATTATGAATGAAGAATGAAGAAACAAAAGCAACGGTGTCTGCGCGGATAATTCTTCATTCTGCCTTCTTCATTCTTCATTTCCGTTCACATGCCCGGCAGGCTCAAGCCCGCCGTGATTTTGCCCATTTCGGAATTGGAAATTTCCTTCGCCTGGCCCAGCGCTTGGTTCGCCGCCGTCAAAATCATGTCCTCAAGCAGTTGCGCGTCGGATGGATTCAACGCCTGCGGATCAATCTTGATCGAGGCAATCGAGCCGTCGCATTTCGCGGTGACTTTGACCGCGCCGCCGCCGCTGGTGGCTTCGACCGTGCGTGCCGCGAGCTGTGCCTGGACGGTTTCCATTTGCTGCTGCATTCGTGCAGCCTGTTTCATTAATTTTCCCAGTGACATAATTTATTGAATCGTTGAATGGTTAAAGCGTTGAATCGAAAATGAATTTATGCGCGCACCTCAATGATTGTGCCTTTGAAAATTTCCAGGGCCTTTTGAATCAACGGATCGTTTTTAAAAGTTTCCTTGTTGAATGCAACCGGCGCGGTCTTATCCTTGGCCGGCGGGGTTGAAACCGGCTTTGCTGCGACCAGGGCAGCTTGCGGCGCGGCGGCTGGAACAATGGGTGCCGCCGCCGGTCTGGCCGTTTGCCCAACTGGCGCTTCGGCCTTGATGAATTTAATCTGGCAGTTTGGACGGCCGAGTTCGGCGAGCTTGGTTTGCAGCAGCGTGTGGTTGCGAGGATTGTCCACGAGGCCGAGATGATCCGAAAATTCGGGATCGAAGCCGATGACCAAAATGTTCTTCTCGAACGAAACCGGATTGGCTTCGTTCAAATAGCTTTTGACAAACGGACTGGCGCGGCCAACGGATTCAACGAGCTGCGTCCACAAGCCCGATAAGTCAGCGTAGGCCGCTGAAGTTTCCGCAAAATTGTAGCCGGCGACGGGAGCCGGCGGATTGATGACGGGTGAACTTTCGACGGGCGGGGCTGTCCGCGAATTTACATTCGCGGCTGCGGGAGTTGGCACGGGCGGAACGACTGCGCTGCTTTGGCCGCCGCGCAATTGGTTCAATTGTTTCAGCACGGAATCAATTGAAACGGCACCGCGCGCCTCGATGGCCCGGAGCAGCGCGACTTCGAGGAAAATTTTCTTGGACGCGGCGTCGCGCAGGTTCAATTCCGCGTCGGCGAACACTTCCAGTATCCGCGTGAATGCCTCGGCGTTCGCCAGGGCGGATTGTTCCTTGAGCGCTGCAATTTCCGCTTCGGAAACTTCCAGCAAATTCAAATCGCCGCGCGAGATCTGGAAAATCAGCAGGTTGCGGAAATGGTTCAGCAAATCCGAAAGCAGCCGGCCCAAATCTTTTCCGCCTTGGGCCAGTTCGTTCAATTGCGTCAGCGCGGTCTGGATTTCTCCGGCGAGAACCGCCTTGCTCAAATTCAAAATCTGGCTCTCGGCGGCGAGTCCGAACATCGAGAGCACGTCGGGTTCCTCGATTTTGTCGCCGCAAAAGCTGATGAGCTGGTCCAGCGTGGATTCGGCGTCGCGCATACCGCCGTCCGCGCCGCGCGCGATGGCGTGGAGCGCGGCCTCGTCAATTTTTACCTTTTCCTTTTTGGCGATTTCGGCAAGATGTTTTGTGATGAGCGCGGCGGGAATCCGTCGAAGGTCAAACCGCTGGCAGCGGGACAAAATTGTCGGCAGGACTTTTTCCGGGTCGGTCGTTGCGAACATGAACTTCACGTGCGCGGGCGGCTCTTCGAGCGTCTTGAGCAGCGCGTTGAACGCCGCCGTCGAGAGCATGTGGACTTCGTCAATGATGTAGATTTTGAACTGCGCGTTGGCGGGCGCGTATTTGCACGTCTCGCGCAGTTCGCGCACCTGCTCGACGCCGTTGTTGCTCGCGCCGTCAATTTCCAAAACATCCAGCGCGCGGCCGTCGGTGATTTCCTGGACGCGCGTGTCGGTGTCGTCAAAATCAGTTTTCGGACCGCCGGTGCAGTTCAGGCATTTGGCAAAGATGCGGGCGATGGTGGTCTTGCCAGTGCCGCGTGGGCCACAGAAGAGGTAGGCGTGGGCGATGCGCTTCTGCGCGATGGCGTTGGCGAGCGTCTGCGTGACGTGCTCCTGCC
>CAYPTV010000247.1:0-5251 GCA_964413505.1 uncultured Bifidobacteriaceae bacterium
GGGCGATGAAGGAATACAATCCGGACAGCGACTGGACGTTGGTGCCGGATGAGGGGGTCTTGAGCGCGGCGTCCGAGAAATGACGCCGGGCGCTCCGCACGATGGCCAACCATAATCTAGCAGACCCGTCACGCTGGATTATGAATGCGAACCACGCCAAACACGCGAACGAACTCAAGGACCCCTTTACAGTAAATTGATTACGGCTTCGTTAGGTCAAAGAATATCCCTTGCGGCACTTGGTCGGCGTGCTGAAATTGCGCGTTGCCGTGATACACCTCTTTTTTCGTGTAAAGATTTGTAGTGTCGTTTGGCGGCTCGGCGGTGAACACAACGACTGACTGCACAAAACTCGAATAAAACGGAATACCCGCGCTCTGAATTTTGAAAGTGCCATCGCCCTCGGTTTCCGTTGTCCATTGAAACGGCGTCGTGCCGAGATAATCTCTTGCGCCTTTGGCGCTATCCTCATTTATGCCGGTCGTCATAAAAACGTGTGCGCCGCGTGGCTGCGAATCAAACAAAACTGTTTTCATCGGTGCGGCACAACCGGCGAGAAAGATCGCCGCAAGCGGAAGTAAAAATTTTATTTTCATTCGTGCTTTCAAAATTATGGTTTTTTTCATGGTTTTATCAATCGGTAAAATTTCATCGCATTGGAGACCGCGTTTGTAATGGTGTATTGCCCGTTCACAATAAAGGGTGAAGATGAATTAGTCGTCCAATTGGCTGCTGGCAGATTCGTTGCATTTTCCAATATAAAGCCAACGGCATTTGTCGGCCAAGTCAGCACTATGCTGCTGTTTTGATTTGCGATGCCAAGTGCGGGAAGATTGTATGACACAGTAAGCGCGGCGTTCCCACTATTTCCGGCGGCGTCATACGCGGTAACGGTGATCAAATTTGTTCCGCTTTGCAGCGCAATCCCGGTGATGCTCCAATTCAAAGTGCCGCT
Organism: uncultured Bifidobacteriaceae bacterium; assembly: GCA_964413505.1. GTDB lineage: Bacteria > Verrucomicrobiota > Verrucomicrobiia > Limisphaerales > UBA11358 > UBA11358. The sequence continues at coordinate 956 of CAYPTV010000247.1, forward strand.
GGCCGTGCCACTGCCGCCGCTGCTATTATTCCAAGTCACCTGCGTTACGCCGACATTATCACTGGCCGTGCCGCCGAGATTGATGCTGTTTGAAAATGTGCTGTAAGTTGAAGCACTTGTCGGCGACGTTATGCTGATTGTCGGCGGTGTTGTGTTTGTCGGCGCAACCGTGACGATCCAAGAATAAATGGGATTATTCCCGCCATTGCATTCGTCCACTTCGTTCGAGTTATCAATCTCGTAGCCGAGATAATATGTTCCCGGCACAGTGCCGGTGCCGATTGTGATTCCCGGACTCAATGAAATGGTTCCGTTAGATGCACAACCACTGACCGAAATTGCGCCGATGAAATAATTGCTTAAAGAGCTTGTGTTAGTTGACCAATAAAACCCGACATGAAAAGCCCCGGCATTGGTGCTCCCACCGGTGCATGGTTCATTTGTAATCGTAATCGAAGCGGTTATGGTATCACCGGGATGTGGGCTTGAATTATTAAGGCTGCTGGTTTCTAAAGTTAAATCAGGTTGAGGCGGCGGCAGAACCGTGACCATCCAATAATAAATGCCATTGTCAGTTTCGTCGCATTCAGTCACCTCGTTGGAACAATCAATCTTGTAGCCGAGATAATAAATTCCTGGCGATGCGTTGATAAGGATATTCTGATTCACTGAGACTACCCCGTTGGCAGCACAACCGCTAACCAGGGGAGCACCAAATGGCGTTGCGCCGATAAAACTCGGACTGGACGAAAAATAGAAACCGACGTGAAAAGCTCCAGCACTTGTTCCGCCATCGGAACATGGAGCATTCGTGATGGTGATTGAAGCGGTCACAACATCGCCAGTATGAGGACTCGAATTGTTAAGATTATCCGTGAATCTTGTCAGATTTGGCAGCGGCGTTGCTTCCAACGCAGATAGTCCCATGACGATGCCCACGCCAGAATCTCGATCTAAGCCGGGCGACATAATATCCAAAGCGGTATTGATGAGAACGGTGCGAATCTGAAGCGCAGTCAGATTGGTATTGTATGATTCGAGCAAAGCGGCGATTGCGGCGGCATGAGGCGCGGCAGCGGAAGTGCCGTAAAATGGAGCGAAGCCGGGGACATCCGTAGTCACACCGTCTGCCGCCGTGAAATCAGGTTTTTGTCTCACTGCGCCGCCTGTGGAAGAAAAATTACCGGGAGTTATTGGCGTGCCGTTGGCCTGAAAAAAAACGCGACGAGGGCCATCGGAACTAAATGTTTCGACAGGATTCGCTGCGCCGCCAGTGAAGGGGTTTGGATAAGAACCGTAAGGATTCGGACTGCCGGGAAAAGGAATATAAGCATTTACCGCAGCTACGTCGAAAGCATTTGTCGCGCAATCATGTCCTCTGGTCGAGCCTTGTGTGCTGATGGCCAGTTCACCGCGTCCTGTTGAAAGGTGCAAAAATCTTCCCGCGCCGGAAAATTTCACAATTACTATCAAATCACCAATGGCAGGATTTGTCGTAGAGCTTGAGTTTGGAACAAATTCGTAAGGGTCTTGAGTTCCATTTTGGGGATTGGTTGACGATGCAACAACGCTACTGCCAGTAGGATCAAGCAAATATAAATCATAGTCATTAGTCGAAGCCCCCAATGGATCAGACCAAAATAAAACGGTAGTCAAATCGTTTCCGGCAGGTCCATTGGTTGTGATTTTATCAAAGAGCATTCCCCCGCCAAAGCTATGCACATGGCCTGAATTAGCTGGCAATAGTGAATCATTTATATCCCCACTATCAACAAAATCTCCCTCCCAAGTCCCACTGGTTCCGTTATCTTTATTCCCTGAATTTGCGGCGGCAGAAAAATAGAGGACGCCATTTGCTGTCACCGAATTTACAGTTTTCGCCACTATGCTGTCTTGGAATGGCGATTCGTCTGCATACAACTCATCATCCACAATGATATTACAACCTGCGGCATGAAGCGACTGAATGTTGCTGGCGAAGTTGGCATCGCCTCCATTTGCAGTGGCAAAATACAATTGCGCTCCCGGAGCCAAATCATTGACAATTTCAAGCATGGCCGTTCCTTCGCCTTCTGTCGTCACGCCGCTTTGTCCCGATAGAATTGTTACCTTTCCGGCAATTTGAGAACTGTTTAGATACGATACATCGCCGGAAAGAACGCCAACTTTGACGCCCATTCCATTTATGCCAAATGTCGTGCGCGCTCCATGGGTTTGATGAGTGTAATCTCCTTCACTGTCCACGGTATTATTCATCGCGCGGACAGCGGGTTCAACAAATTTGACTTCGCCTCTCGCCGCCAAATCTTCAATGTTCGCCAACGGAACGCCTGCGCGGATTGCTTGATATTGCGGGAAGTCATTGACCACGTTCCCGCCAAGAGTTTTGATGAATTGCAACAGGGCGTCTGTAACATCCGCCTTGATGTCCACCAAAATACGGCCTTGATCATCTTTGTCCAAATCCACCCGCTGCACCGGCACCCCGTCCGCAATGGGAACACCGCGCCGCATTTTATCGGCGTAGAGCAGTTGCGAATCAATTTTTTGCTGTGTCGGAGTGCGGCTTTCCTTTTCTTTTTCCAACGCTGCAATCTGCTTCAAAGCACCGGCACTGATTTGACCGTCATAGTTTGTGTTCGTTGCATTTGTGCCGGAAGGCGCGGTTGCCGCTAGTGAATTCGTAAGAATCGAAGAATTATTTCGGATAGAAAACGGCGGTTGGTTCGTTTGGGAAGAAAATTTCTGACTGGCAAAAGGAGGCGGTAAACCGTTGGTTGAAACTTCTTTTGCCGTGGGTTCTTCCGACAAAAACTTTGAATCGCACAACCACAAAACTGAAAGCAAGATTGACAAAAGGACAATCCAAATCACGCGCGTTCGGCGTCTTTTCCATGCGCTCGGCGCATTAGTTTTCATTTAAGCACGAATTTTCCGATTTGAGACTGAATACGCCCAATTCAAAACCGAGTCGAGAATTTTCTGGCTTCCCAAGCCCACCACCCGATGTTTTCCGGCAGGGCTGCGTTGCCGCGCAGACCAAATATCACGGCGGCGCAGCAGCGACCGCCCTACCAACATTTGTAGGAGTCGAGGTTCCGTTGCCGGCGCGAGAGCAGCAGAGCCGGCACGACCAGCGCCGCGACACACACCAGAGTTATCCCGATGGCTTCCATGATTTGCGCCAGAATCCGCCCATTTCCAAACCGTGTCGAGAAGTTTCAGACACGAATTGGCTTCCCCAAAGCCCGCCACGAGTTTGATGCCCAATCTGAGCCGTTCGCTTACGCGAATTGTGGTGCACGAATTTGCTTCGTCCCAACGGGACAACTGGAAATTAGCCAGACACATTGTGTCTGGTAGGTCGTAAAATAAAATCGTGTCCTGAAGGGACACCGGAAAGCCTCCGGCCAATTCCATCGTGCCTTCCGGCACGAAAATTTATTCATTCATGCCACCAGCCACCTCGTGGCTGGCTAATTTCCGGCGTCGCTCCGCGACAATTCAATTCGTGTAAAAACACATTTCCCGGCAGGGCTGCGTTGCCGCGCAGCCCAAATATCACGGCGGCGGTCTTTGCGGACGGCCACCAAGCTCCGCCCTACCAACATTTGTAGGAGTCGAGGTGACGACCTGCCGCGACGGGCGCGAGCACGGCGGGGACTCATTCCGAATCCCCGATTTAAGGTTTTCAGTCAGAGCCTCCTTCCGCCTTTGCCCGGCTACGGCGAGACAGGCACGTCGGCTCCTACATATTAATATCCGCTGCCAACCGACACCCCATGTAAAATCGGGTCATGGGTTTCGCCAGATTTGTCGTTTTTTGACCATTTCAACCCTAAACCCATCATTTTCAGCCGGTTCCGCCAGTTTTTGCGTTCTTCCGCCGGGTTTTTCGAACTTGGGAAATCATTTTCCCTTAAGGGAAAATCGTTTCTCCTCAAGGGAAAATCATTTTCCCGTTCTTCCCTGGAATAATCCCGTTCTTCTTTATTCCAATCCGGTTCTTCCCTGGAATAATCCGGTTCTTCTTTATTCCAGTCCGGTGCGGGAAAATCATTTTTCCGCTCTTCCCCGGAATAATCCGGTTCTTCTTTATTCCAATCCGGTTCTTCCCTGGAATAATCCCGCTCTTCCTTGTTCCAGTCCGGCTCTTCCCTGGAATAATCCCGCTCTTCTTTATAATAATCCAATTCGGGAAAATTCCGGTCCGGCGCGGAAAAATCAATTTTCCCTGATGCTTTGAGGGATTATGCACATAACAGATAATCCGGTAGGGCGCGTCACTCCGTGCGC
>CAYPTV010000248.1:0-5223 GCA_964413505.1 uncultured Bifidobacteriaceae bacterium
ACAGAAAAAATTCCATCGCGTGGCACGGCAGTTTTTTTTTTGCGCCGATCAACGGCAGCACGTCAAAATTATTTTCAATCGAGTGACGTGTGTAATCCTGCGGCAACGTGCCGGTGACCAGCCAGCGGTCGAGCCAGGTGAAACCCTCATATTCGTGGCTGATGCGCACCTCTGCGCCCGCCAGCCAGGCCGCCGCGCGGTAATGAATCCGGCTTTGCGGATGCGTGTTGATGGAAAGCTGGTAATGCTCGCGCCGGAGCGACCAGAGAAAGCGAACGCGCTCAAAGGCATTGCATTTCCACAGGTTTTTGTAAAAGACGCGGTTCACGTTTGGATTGCTCTCCAGAAAATCCCTCGCGCCCGCTTCCTTGACCAACGTGTCAATCGTGGCGTCGGGGAAATTTTCCCTCAGCTCACGGATGAGCGGCGTGGCGATTAGCGCATCACCAATGCCGGCAAGAGATATGACCAGAATTTTCACAGCCGCGAAATTTTTTCCAGCAGCGTGGTCGTGGATTTGCCGGGCACGAACGGAACCAAAACAATTTTTCCGCCCGCCGATTCCACCGCGCGGCGCTCATCTTGATTCAAGGTTTCCAACGTGTAATCACCGCCCTTCACGTAAATGTCCGGCTGCGCGGCGGCGAGAAAGTTTGTCGCCGTCGTGTCTGTGAAAATGCAAACGCCGTCCACGCTTTGCAGCGCGGCGAGCACGGCGGCGCGGTCGGATTCGGAATTCACCGGCCGGCCGGCGCCTTTCAAGCCGCGCACCGCCGCGTCGCTGTTGACGCCGAGCAGCAGCGCGTCACCACGGTTGCGCGCGTCTTCCAGGTAGGTGACGTGGCCGAGATGCAAAATGTCGAAGCAGCCGTTCGTGACGACGAGCTTTTTGCCGCTGGCGCGAAATGCCGTTCGCCACGCCGGCAACTGATCCCACGCGATGATTTTACTGCGGAAATTCATTTCGTCATTTTGCCTGCGCAGGTTGCGAATTCAACATTTTCCACACGCGCAAGGCCTCCGTCACACCCCACGCCTGAGCGTCGCAGCCGCGTTGCGTGTGCGGCGCGTCGCCGTCGAGAATTTCCGGGATCTGTCCGAGGCAGCCTGTGTTCAGGATTTTTTCCGAGCTGCCCAAATACGCTTTGGCCGCCGTCACGGCTGCCGGCGAAAAATCCCAAACCCGCGCCAGCGCCTCGCAAAATGACGGAAAGGTCCATGTCCACGCGGTGCCGTTATGATACGCCGGTTTGCGGCGCGAGTCCTCGTCGCCTTCGTAGCGCGGCCAGTAAGGTTCCGCCGGATTGTTGATCAGCCAGCCGTCGTGGTTGCGGACTGGCAGCGGCACGGTCACGGGCAGCGGCGCGAGCGACCGCAGCGCGCCGGGCACAACGAGATATTTTTGCGCGGCCTTGACGCAGCGCTTCGCGCGTTCGCCGGTGACGAGACCGAGGCTGACGGCAAACAGACAATTGCTGCGCAACGCGTCGCTCGCCGTGGCGTCGCGGGCGATGACGCGCGGGCCGGCGATCAACACGTCGGCGAACCAGCCCTTGTTTTCGAGCCAGAACAATTTTTCAAATGAGGCCAGCGCGTGATCGGCTAGCTCCTGCCATTGCTTCTGCTCGGCTTTGGCGGAAATTTTCGCCAGCAGCCGCAGCAGCCGGATCCACAGGACTTGAATTTCGACGGGATAACCTTCGCGCGGCGTGCCGGCGGGATAATTCGTGTCCATCCAGGTGAAATGGCTCGGACTCCAGATCAGCGCGGAATCGGCGTCCATGCGAATGCCGTTGGGCGTGCCTTTGGCGTAATTTTCCGCAATGCTCGTCAGCACATCGCGGATCGTCCGGCCATTTTCATCCACCGGCGTGGTGAAAAAGTTTTTAGTTTTTAGCTTTGAATTTTGAGTTTCGGAAATTTCTTCACACACCACGGCAAACCACAACGGCGCGTCGGAGGTGTCGCGGTTGGAAACATCGTTGCCGTGGATCGTGTTCGGCAGCGTGCCGTCTTTTTCAAATTTCGCGAACGTGAGCAGAAGCTGCCGCACTTCACCAACCATGCCGGCGGCCAAAAGTCCGCGCGCACAAATCAGCGAATCGCGGCCCCAGTCGAGAAACCACGGATAACCGGCGATGACGGTTTTGCCGTCGTCGCGGCGCACGACAAATTGTTTGGCGGCGCATTCGAGTTGCGTTTCAAAATTGTCTTCCAAATTTCCGCTTTCTTCGGTGGCCGTCCGCGAGGACCGCTTTCCGCCTTTGAATTCCTCGGTTTCCGCCGTGAGCACCAAGGTGGCCTCCGCGCCTTTCGCCAGCGGAATTTCAAACCAGCCGGGGCTGTAGGCATCGCCGCTGCCGGTCTGGCCACGCGTTTGCTCGACCGGATGCGGAATGTTTTCGCACCATTCCGGCTGCGGATGATATTCGCCGGTGTAGGCAAAAACGCGCAACTGGCGGTCAGGCGCGGGCGTAAAGGCGAAGCCGGTTTGAGGCGCGAGGCGCGGGGCGCGGGGCGAGAGGACGTGCGTGTTCGACGCGAAATGGAAATCCGCGCCGCTGTTGCGCTTGGTTTCGCTGTGAAAATTCCGGTCCTCGATGTCCACGCGCACGGTCACGCTCACCTTGGCGTCGGCGGGCAATTGTTTGCCGCTGGCATCTTTTTGCGTCGGACGGCGGAATTGAAAAACCGTCGTGTTTTTTTCCGTCACCAATTCGGCGCGCAGTTGAATTTCCACCGTGCGACCGTCGCCCGCGTTGGCGACAAAATTCCAGACGGCCGGCGCACCGGCGTGAAAAGACGCAAGATTTTTGAAATCGAGCGGCGATAGAAAACCATCCGCATTGACCCAGGCGCGGATTCGTTTCACAAAAACGTGGCGATCCACCGGCACGGTCGGATTCAAATTCGCGCCGAGCGCGCAATCATATTTCGAGTTGATGCGCCCCAGATCCACGCACAGCCGGGCCATGCCGCCGAGGCCGTTGGTCAGCAAAACTAGGTCGCTGGGAGCCGGCAGTTGGCAGTTGGCAGTTGGCAGTTGGGGGGCGGGTGTGAGAAAACGAAGGGTGGCAGAAACTTTTGGCGAAGTGGCAGCGTAGCGTTCCAAAAATAAAATGGATTCTCCGTCTCCTTCGATTGGAGCAAAGCTGGCGAGGTGCCGGTCGCCGACGGCGATGGATTGGACGTGACGCGTGATGACGTTTTCCTTCTGACTTCTGACTTCTAACTTCTGACTTCTCAGTTCGGCCCGGAACGGCGCGGAATCTTTAATCAGCAGCCAGTGGCCGGGCGGCACGAGCGTGACGCGACGGGCATCCAGCAACGTCCATTCGATGACACGTGGGAAAACTTTTCCGGCCCCGACTTCAGCGAGCAAATCGGCGAACGAAGTTTTGGCTTCGCGCGCGGCGAATTCGCTGGCGGCGGCGAGAAAGTTTTTCGGCGACGCTTCAACCTGCGCCGCGAGCCAATGCCAGTCGAGGCCGTCAATGGTTTCGGCGGGAATGATTTTATTCAATGATTCCAAGGCCCAGGCGGCTTGCGCGCGGGCGCGACGATATTGTTCGCCGGTCAAGCCGGCAGGTTTTTCAGCCGGTGCTAGGCAGAAGACCGCGCCGGGCGGAAGCGTGAAAACGATTTCTTTTTTGGCGGCGGAAATTTCCGGAAGCGGCTGACCGAGCAGCTCAAATTTGAAATTTGAAATTTGAAATTTGAAATCGGTTGGCGCGGCCGTCAGCGCGTTTTCTTTTTCCAGCTCCGTGTTGACCAAAATCAAAACGGCATCCTTGCCCTCGGCGGATTCGCGGAGCAACGCGTAAACCGGCGAGGCGGGCGCGCTCAGGCGCGTGAGCTTCGCGCCGTCGAAAAAACAGGGATGATCGGCGATGAACTGGTTGAGCTGCGCAAGTTCGGGAACGATGTTTTCGGCGGCGTCCCAGTTCAAGCCGGTGTCGCCGTGGACTTTTATTTTTTCCGCCGCCAGCCATTCGACGCCGCAGGTGAAGCCGAAGCCGCCGCTCGGACTGGTCAGCGCGCAGAGACGGTTTCGCAGTAGCGACCACGCGCGTCCGACTTGATTTGATTTTTCACTGGAACTCACAGGCGAGACGCCTGTGCCACCATAAGCGGCGAGCCGGCTGTTGTCGTGCGTTTCAGAATAATTGACGTAGCTGCCGACGCGTTCGTTCTGGCGGCTGGCGTAGTCGAGATACCACGCGACCTCTTTGCCGGAATAATTTTGGAACAATTCGGAATACGCCCATTGCATGCCGCCTTCGGTAAGCAACAGTTCCGTCGCGTCCCACGAGCCGCCGAGGCCTTCGAGCAGAAAAATGGTTTCGGGAAATTCCTCCTGCACGCGGGCGACGATGTATTGCCAGGCGGGCGCGGGAATTTTGTAGCCGGCGTCGCAGCGGAAGCCGTCCACGCCGCGCCGGCACCAGACGAGCAGCGAGTCGGCGATAAGGTCCCAAAGCTTGGCGTCGTGCTGTTCGAGTTCGACCAGATCTTCCCAGACCGTGCCCCACGCGCCGGGACTGGCGAACGAGCCGTCGGGATTTTTCAGGAAAAATTCCGGATGATTTTCCTGCAAGCTCGAACCCCAGCCGGTGTGGTTGATGACGATGTCAATGAACACGCGCGCGCCGAGCGAATGGGCAGCGTGAGTGAGTTCGCAAAACTGGTCAATGCCGGTGGTGCGCTTGTCGAATTCGACGAGCGCGGGATCAACGGCGGTCAAATCGAGCGCGGCATACGGGCTGCCAAACCGTCCAAAGCGCGCGTAGGTCGTCGGCGTCGGATGCACCGGCAAGAGATGAATGATCCGGCAGCCGAGTTGATTGACGATGAAGGGCAACTGCCGCGTGAGGTCGCGGAATTTGCCCGACGGCGGCAGCGTGGCGTAGCCGAGCGCTTCCAGCGATTTCAACTGCACGTCCAATTTTTCATCGGCGGTCGAAGCGAGATTTATGGTCGCGCCGAATAAGCGGGTGAAGGCGCAATAAATCGTATTTGCTGTGCGCGCAAAATTGGGATGCACCGAAATGCCGGCGTCCGAGCCGTCGGGCCAGTGCTGCCAGTTTTTTTCGTCGAGCAGATAAGACTTGGCTTGAAAGTAACCGACTTCGGCCAGCGGCAGTTCGATGGCCCAGCCCTCGGCGGTTGGTTGCATCGGCACGTCGCGCCAGGAGGAATTGGCGACGACCGCCCGGCCGGCAT
>CAYPTV010000249.1:0-5208 GCA_964413505.1 uncultured Bifidobacteriaceae bacterium
GGCTCCCTCAACCAGGTGAGCGAATGGAGCGCGCCGGTCAACCAGATGGCGACGTAGTCCTTGCGGCAAGGCAGGGACATTGCGCTGCTATGCCCCTTGCGGACGGCCACTGCTTGCGCAGGGCCACCGTTAAAATCATCAAGCCGGAGCAAGAAATTGTTCCGGCTTTTTTATTGCAAAAAGGGGATTTATCAATTTTGATAAGCGGAGACTGCTGACGAGCCGGCTCGTGAGGACGCCGGTCCCCGAAAATTTTTGAAAATTTGTGTGGCATATTTGGTTTCATCTGCTAGATTCCCGCGCTCTTGACGAACCGGAATTAAAGCCGGAAACTAATTTTAATTTGTGACAGCCAAGAAAAAAGAAGCCAAAAAACCCGCGCTGCGCGGCAAGCCGCAGGCGTCCGCAACATCGGCGTCCATCCTCGGACGGCCGGTCTCAAAAGCCAACGGCATCGCCGTTGACATGAAGAAGATCAAGGCCGAGTGGCAGAAGTATTACAGCCGTTTGCTGGAACTGCGCGAGCAGTTGCTCCACCAGATGAACGGCCTGGCCAAGGAATCCGCGCAGGAAATGGCCGGTTACAGCCTGCACATGGCGGATTCCGGCACTGATAATTTTGACCGCGATTTCGCCTTGAGCCTGCTCTCGTCCGATCAAGACGCGGTTTATGAAATCGAGGAGGCGCTCAAGCGCATCGAGAAAAAAACCTACGGCGTCTGCGAATTGACCGGCAAAAGCATTCCGCGCGCGCGGCTCGAGGCGATTCCGTGGACCCGGTTCACGGTGGACGCCCAGGCGCAATTGGAAAAGGAAGGCGCATTGAAATCGCGCCGCATCGGCGCGCTCGGCACAGTTGACGGCGGCAATGTCACGGAAGTTGAGACCGACGAGGACGAACAGCCCGAAGAGGCAAAAGTTGTAAAAGAAAAGGAATAATTTTATGGCACGCGAAATCATCACCATCGAATGCAGCGAAGCGCGCAAGGAAGGCAAATCGCCTTCCCGCTACACGACCACGCGCAACAAAAAACTGAAGACGGAAAAACTGGAGCTTAAAAAGTTCAACCCGTTTCTGCGCCGCCACACCTTGCACAAGGAGATCAAATAATATGCCACGCAAGACGAACACCGAAAAGGACAAGCGCGGCAACCGCCGCCCCACCGAGAACCGCACGCCACGCCCGAAGCCGAAGATTGACTTCACCGAGGACGCGCTCGATTTCAAGAACACCAACCTGCTCCGGCAATACGTCACCGACCAGGGCCGCATCCTGCCGCGCAAATACACCGGGATGCCCGCGCATTATCAGCGCCGCCTGACTAACGCCATCAAGCGCGCGCGCCAGATGCTTCTGATGAAGTAATCTTTCAACACAGTTTATGGCGGCGGTCATCATGACCGCCGCTTTTTTTATTTTTTAATCATACGGAAGGTTTGCAATGAACTTGATTTTGGAAATCGTCAGTGCGATTTTTGAACCGAAATGAAAACGCACGCGCATGCTCATTCGCACAAGCGACAGGAATTGTCCGCGCTGAAAAATCAGTTGCGCGGGCAGTCGCGAAAAATCACCGGCCCGCGCGCGGCGATCCTGGAAATTCTGCGAGCGCATCCGCATCCGCTGACGAACAAGGAAATTTTTTCCGAGATGTCCAAAGGCAGTTGCGATCTCGCGACGATTTACCGTTCCATGCACCTTCTCGAAAAAATGGGCATGGTGAAGCGGTTTGACTTTGGCGATGGCGCGGCGCGGTTTGAACTTGTCGGTGAAAATGACGACGGCCATCACCATCATCTGGTTTGCACCAACTGTTCCGAAGTCGTGGAGATTGAAGAATGTTTTCCTGAAAAAATCGAGAAGAGCATCGCCGCCAAAAACGGCTTCAAAGCCGTCACACACAAGCTTGAATTTTTTGGAATCTGCCCGGACTGCCAGCGGTGATTTTTCCTGCGAACCAGTTTATTGCAAAACAAACTGGCACTTTTTGAACAGTCTGAACAAATCCGTCTAGGCCATTTCCTCGGTCGCCCAATCTCCCAAGTGCAGGTATTCCTTGATTTTGCGCCGCTCGTAGCGGTTTTTCTCGGCCTTTTTCGGCTGATTATCCGCCTTGCGGAACGGATGTTTCGGATTACGAACGGCTTCGTCTATCACTTCCAATGTTTTCATCATAGCTCGTTTTCCTTTCACCAGAATTACAGCCTAAATGATGCCAACTTATCCACTGCTTTAATAATTTTCATGCAGGCTGCCATCAATGAGACGTGAGCCGGCGCGCAATTGTTCAAAAATTTTTCCCGGCTTCAAGCAAACGAGCCGGAACGCCACTCCCGTTTGCTTCTGGCAGAAACCAGTTTCAAGCCCAAAGATTCAAATCCCCTTTGGACTTCCATGAACTCAGCCTTCAAAATTCCCGCCAGAACCAGAGTTCCGCCGGACTTCAATTGAGCCGCAATTTTACTGCGTTCCGCCATCAGCAGGTTGGAAATCAAGTTCGCGCATACCAGGTCGAATTGTTCTTTCGGTTTTTCTGGCAGCTTTGCCACGTCGCCGCGCTTGATCTGCACTTTGTTGTGAACATTGTTCGCGCGCGCGTTCGCCTGCGCGACACGGACCGCTTCAGGATCAAAATCAAAGGCGCGAACCAGCTTGTAGCCGAGCTTCGCCGCCGAGATCGCCAAAATCCCCGAGCCTGTGCCGATGTCCAAAAAAGATTTTGTAGCCTCGATCCTGCGGCTCGATTGTTGTCGCGCAGCGCCAACGCTACATATTTGATGCAGGCAAAATTCTGTCGTCGGATGCTGTCCCGTGCCAAAGCTCAAGCCGGGATCGAGGACGACCACAGCCTGGTTTTTTCGTCCACGAAGTTTGCTCCAACTGGGTTTTACGAGCAGCGCGCCGCCGATTTCAATCGGCTTGAAATGCCGTTTCCATGATTCAGCCCAGTCTTCACGGCGCACTCTGGCGATTTTGGTTTTGCCCGCGCCAATTTTCAGCCCGCAGTTTTTAATCCTCTTCAATCCGGCGGAAATTTCTTCACGGACTTCTCGCGACAAAAACCACTTTTCGGAAAAATAAACCGAAATGATGCTCGTTTGGGTTTCGACGTTGAAATAGGACGAGGCGTTGCAATTAAAAATCGTTCCGAGCAATTCCGCGACGGCATCCTCGGCTTCGAGCGTCGTGGAGACGGAAATTCGCCAGAGCTGCTTATTTTTCATGCCAGTCGCGCCACGGCGTGAAGTTGAGCAGTTCAACCTCGGCCAGACGCGGATGGAGCGTGACTTGGGTGACGCCCGTGTATTCAATCTCGAAGGAATTGGTCTTTGGCAGCGGCAGTTCAAGCAGGATCGAAAGGATCATGCGGACGACACCGCCATGGCAGAAAATGCCGACGGTCTGGCCGGAATGGTTTCTGATGATTTCGCGCAGGCACGGTTCGACCCGCGCGCGGAATTGCGGGCCGCTTTCGCCATTTGGCGCAAGGCCGCGCTCGATGTGGTCGAGCCACTCGGTCGTGTGGAGGTTGAACCGTTCGCACACCTGCTCCCAGTTCAAGCCCGTCCAGTCGCCGAAATTTACTTCACGTAGCGCGGGTAAGATCGTTTGCGCCGGCGCGCCATTTTTCAAAAATGGCGCGAGCGTCTGCTGCACGCGTTTCATCGGGCTGGCGTAAACCGCGTCAATTTTTTTTCCGTGAAGGAATTTTGCGAGCATCGCGGCCTGTTCATGTCCGCGCGGCGAAAGGTTCATGTCAATCTGGCCGCCGAAAATTTTGTGATAGCTTTCTTCCACCTCGGCGTGGCGGACGAGCAGCAGACGCGTGAGTTTTGCGGATGACATGGCCGGATTATGCGAGGGCTTTTTGCTGTGCGGCGAGCAGTTGGGTGATTCCAGTTTTGCCGAGCGCGAGCAAATCGGCGAGCTGTGATTCGGTGAACGTCGCCTCCTCGCCGCTGCCTTGAAGCTCGATGAATTCGCCGGCGGAATTCATCACCAGATTCATGTCCACCGACGCGGCGACATCTTCCGTGTAACACAAATCCAGCAGCGGCTGGCCGTTCACAATTCCGACGCTCACGGCGGCAACGGATTTTAATATTGGATTTTCAATCAATTTCTTCTCGGTGATTAACTTGTTGACCGCCAGCGACAGCGCGACGAATGCGCCGGTGATGGCGGCGGTTCTTGTTCCGCCATCGGCCTGCAAAACGTCGCAGTCCACGCAAATCGTCCGCGCGCCGACTTTTTCCAGATCAATCGCGGCGCGGATGGAGCGGCCGATCAATCGTTGGATTTCGGACGAGCGTCCGTCCAATTTGCCCTTGGAAATGTCGCGCTGTTTGCGCTGGAGCGTGGAGTAGGGCAGCATCGAATATTCGGCCGTGAGCCAGCCGCCGGTGACTTTTTGCTCCTTCATCCAGCGCGGCACATTTTCCTCCACGGTGACACCGCAGATCACGCGCGTGCAGCCCCATTCAATGAGGGTGGAGCCGGTGGCGTGCGGCGCGATGTGGTTTTGAAAGCGCAGCGGGCGGATCTGGCTGGCGGAACGGCCGTCGGCGCGGGTGAAATCAGGCATAATTCAGCGGTGATATTAGCAGGGCATCCGTCGAACCGCAAATCGCGAATGGTTGAATTGCAGATGCAGTGCGCCGGTTCAAGACTCAACGCTTTTCAGCTTCGATGCTGGCGAACAAATTTTCCAGGCTGTTGAGCCGCGTTTGATGCGTCTGATTATTGATGTTCAATATCTGGCGCAAATAATCCACGCCGTCGGGAATGTTGCGGATTGATTTGGGCAGCAGCGCGCCTGCCGCGTTTGCATGGCCGCCACCTTGAAATTTTTCCGCAGTCTTGAGCGCATCGCCGTTGCGGCTGCGGAAGCTGGCGAAAACCAGGTTGCCGCGCCGGAACAACGTGAGCAGCACGGTATATTTTGTCGCCTCCTGTTCCAGCAGTTGATGGATGATGAGGTTGTTGTTGCCGATGATGGTGTCCACGAAGCCGATGGTCGGGCTGATTTCCGTGATGTTCGACCTGCTCCACTCGAAGCCGATGGGATTTTCGATGCGCCGTTTCACCGCCATGACTTCGAGCAGCGGATGGTCGAGGAGCTTTTCGATTTCGCCGCCGATGAGCGTGTGGAGGTTCCAGAACTGGTAGATTTTGACGAGGTTCGCGTAATCGCTCGCCACCACGA
>CAYPTV010000250.1:0-5202 GCA_964413505.1 uncultured Bifidobacteriaceae bacterium
GCGAGCTTGAAAAATCCGGCGGCGCGCAAATCGTCCGCGTGCTTGTCCCAGATGACGATGTTCGTCGCCGGCAATCCGGCGTCGAGCAATCCGCGAACCACGGCGGCGACGACGATTGGCCGCGTGCCGCTCAATTCGCCTGCGGCGGAAAAAACTTTTATGCCGACGACATCCTGCGTTGAAACCAGGCTGCGCCACGCATCGGCGGCGGTGGTCTTGCCGGTGAAATTCGTGATGGCGAGATTGACCATTGCTTGCACGGCGTTTTCATCCGGCTGGAAGTTGGAAATGGCGTTTGTGTTCTCGACGATGACGACGCGCGACGCCGTGTTGGTGGGACGGAGCACGGACAACGCGTCCGCGCGGGCTTGAAACCCCGCGAGCCACATGGCTGCAAAAACAAATTGTATGAGCGCGTTTCTTGACACTTTCGGGCGCGGATGCTAACACCAAAGGCGATGCTGGTCACAAAAAATCGGATTTTAAGCGGCACAATTCTTTTGCTGCTGGCGGTGTTCATCGCGGGCTGCACGCCGCCGGGGCCGCGCGCGCTGTTGAAAGGGAAAAAATTCCTGGAGCGCGGCGATTTCACCTCGGCGGTGGATCAGTTGAAAACGGCCACGACAATTCTGCCGGCGAACGCGCAGGCATGGAATTATTACGGCGTCGCGCTTCAGCACGCCGGCCAGCCGGAAGACGCGGTGGACGCCTATAACCGCGCGCTCACGCTCGACCGCGACCTGACGGAGGCCCATTATAATCTTGGCTGCCTCTGGCTGGAGCAGGACAAGCCGGACAACGCGATCACGGAGTTCACCGCCTACACGTTGCGCCGCAGCAACACGCCGGAAGGCTGGCTCAAGCTCGGCACCGCACAGTTGCGCGCCGGCGAAATCGTGTCGGCGGAAAAAAGCTTCAGCACCGCCTATTACATGAACACGAACAGTCCCGAGGCGTTGAACGGGTTCGGCCTCGCGCGCATCCAGCGCGGGCGTCCGCGCGAGGCCGCGCAGTTTTTCGCCGCCGCCGTCCAGCGTCATCCCGATTATGCGCCCGCCATCCTGAACCTGGCGACCGTCAACGCCGAGTATTTGCGCGACAACAAAACCGCCCTGGAAAATTACCGCGCCTATCTTGCCCTCACGCCGCGCCCGGCGGACTGGGACGACGTGAATGCCCTCGTGAACAACCTTGAACAATCGCCCGCCGCAGCCGTGGCGAATCCGCCGCAGGAAAATCCGCCCGCCCCGCTGCCGCCGCTCATCGCGAGCGAAACCAGGACGCAGACCGCCGTCGCCGTCCGTTCGACCGCCCCGCAGAAAATGCAGCAGACGCCGCACAAGCCGCTCCAGTCCGGCAATGGCAAGGCCCAGTCGCAACAGCCCGTGGCGACGGCTCCGTCGCCGCCGCAATCAAACGGCGCGCTGCACAATTTGAATCCGTTCCACTGGTTCAACTCCTCCACGCAGGATAATTATGCCAAGGACGGCGTCACGCCGCTGCCGCCCGAAAATTCCGTCCAGTCCGCCGATGTCAATCCGCCCCCGGTGCCCAGGCCGGAAAAAATCGCCCCGCCGCCGCCGCCGGTTTTTCCGCGTTACAGTTATTTGTCGCCGCGCAAGCCCAAGGCCGGCGACCGGATGGCCGCCTCCGAGCCGTTCAAAAAGGCGCGCGCGTTTGAGGAGGACGGGCATCTGGCGGAAGCCGCACAATCGTATAAGACGGCGGCGCAGCTCGACCCCGCGTGGTTCGAGGCGCAATACAATCACGGCGTGCTGGAGTTCCGGCTGAAAAATTTCAGGCAGTCCCTTGCCGCCTCGGAAATGGCGCTGGCCATCCAGCCAGACTCCGTGGACGCACGCTACAATTTCGCCCTCGCGCTCAAGGCGTCCGGCTACGCCACGGACGCGGTGAACGAGCTGAAAAAAATCGTCGCGGCGAACCCGGACGAATCCCGCGCCCATCTGGCGCTGGGCGACATTTACGCGCAGCAGATGCGCGACATGGAGGACGCGCGGACGCATTACCTGAAATTTCTGGACCTGGATCCGCGCAACCCGCAGGCCACCAACGTCCGTTTCTGGCTCTCTGCCAATCCATAGCTGCGGATGGAACAAAACCGCGCCGGATTGTTTTCCGGCGCGCCGGCAAATCACGGCTACAGTTTCATTGAAACCGCTATAATCGGATGACCGAACTTTCCTCTTTGAACTTCCACGCGCTGAAATTAGCTTGTGCGCATGTTTCGTCCATGCATTGACCTCCATGAAGGCAAAGTGAAGCAAATCGTCGGCGGCACGCTGGGTGCATCCGAAAATTTGCGGACGAATTTTGTCTCGGAAAAACCGGCGGCATGGTTCGCGGAACTTTACAAGCGTGATGGTCTTTTCGGCGGCCACGTCATCATGCTCGGCGCGGGCAATGACAGCGAGGCGCGTTCGGCGCTCGCCGCATTTCCCGGCGGATTGCAGATCGGCGGTGGAATCAATTCTGTAAATGCGCGCGGCTGGCTCGACGCCGGGGCGTCGCACGTCATTGTCACAAGCTGGGTTTTTCGCGAAGGCCGCGTGGACTGGGTTCGGCTCGGCGAACTCGTCAAGGCGATTGGCAAAGAAAAACTGGTTCTGGATTTGAGCTGCCGCAGACGCGGAGAAGATTATTTTGTCGTCACCGACCGCTGGCAGAAATTCACGGATCTGGTCGTCAATCAAGAATCACTGGCAGAATTTTCCGGCTGCTGCTCTGAGTTTTTAGTCCACGCCGTTGATATCGAAGGTTTGTGCCGGGGCATTGACCGGGAGCTTGTCCAGAAGCTTGGCGGGTGGACGCCGATTCCGGTGACTTATGCCGGCGGCGCAAATTCCATTTCAGATTTGGAAGCCGTCACGAAGCTGGGACAGGGGAAAGTTGATCTCACAATCGGCTCGGCGCTGGACATCTTTGGCGGGAGCGGCGTGAAATATGATGATTGTGTAAAATTCAACCGCCGCCAGAAAAGTTCCGGCGGCGGCTGATGCAAGTTAAACGGGGATTTATTTTACTGGTTCAATTTTGGAAGCCGTCAAGATTTCCTTTCCATCCTTTTCAGAAACGGCACCGGTGGCGGTGGCCTTTTCACCCTGCGTTCCGCAAATCTGGTCGTGAAAGTTGTCGCTGACGCCATTTTTTGCCAGATAATAATTCACCGTTTTGCCGTCCTGCTGGACTTGCAGGACATTCTGACATTCTTTGGTTTCATGCAGCACGCACTTGGCGCAGACCATGTTTCCATTGAGCGTGACTTCTTTTGCCGCATCGGCGGCACTCAGTCGTGAACTTGCGACCGCCAGCAAAACTGCGGCGGCGGTGGCGAGAAGGAATTTTTGTGTTTTCATAATTGGCTTTGTTTATTTGTTTGTTGCAGACATGAGACAAGGCGGTTGAGCATCGCATTCAAACAAAATTTAGCAAGTTCAAGCCGTCTTTTCCCCGGCAAACAACTCCGCGATGACAATTTGAAATTCAGGGATCAGCTTTTCCGAAAGAACCTCGCTGCCGGCCAGGATTCCCTTCAGCGCAAGGCCGAATTCCAGGCCGTGATAAATCTCCACGTTGTCATAACGCGGGTCAACCATCCAGAGTCGCGGCACGCGGATTTTTTCATAGACTTCTTTTTTCACAACCGTGTCGAAATGCTGGTCGCCGCGATTGACGATTTCCACCGCCAGAAAAATTTTGCCGGTCGCGACGGCCACAAGGGCAAGATCCGGGCAGATCGCCGTTGAGCGCGTGACCGGGACTTTTGTGCGCGGCGCAAGCAGTTGCGTGGTGGAAAGGTTCGCCACGCTTGCCGTCATCAGCGAGTGCAGCCGGTTGCAGATCATTTCGTGCCGAATGTCCGGCGCGGAACGCGGCATCGTCGCGCCTTCAAGGATTTCCTCATACGGCCTGCTCATTGCCCAAAGCAAACCAGCGATTAGGGCGGACGGCAAGCGGCGATTTTCAATCAAAACAGGACTTGCAAAGCAAATCGCAACTGCTATTCTTCGCGTCCTTTTGAAACATTTATGTCAGTAAAAATTCGCATGAAACGGGTCGGGACGAAAAACACGCCGGCCTTCCGTATTGTTGTGGCCGACGGCCGCAGCCCCCGCGATGGCAAGTTCATCGAGGAGATCGGCACTTACAACCCGCTCAAGCAGGGCGAGAATTTCACCATCAAGCTCGATCGCGCGCAATACTGGATCAGCAAGGGCGCGCAGCCGAGCGACACCGTTGCCAGCTTCATCAAGAAGCTGGGCAAGGCCGCGACCGCTCCGGCGGCGGCTTGATTTAATTATTTCAGTGCCATGCAGGAGTTCCTCGAATACGTCGTCAAAGGACTTGTTCAGAATCCTGGCGCGGTCACGGTCACCCCGGTGGACCGCGGCGGCCTGACGGTTTATGAACTGCGGCTCGATCCGGGGGATGTTGGGAAAATTATCGGGCGGCAGGGCATGACGATCAACGCGATCCGGTCGCTGTTGCTCGCAGGCAGCGCGAAGAAAGGCCTGCGTTGCTCGGTTGAGATTGTGGAAGAAAAAAGAAGTTGAAGGGTTAAATCGTTGAACGGTTGAATCGGAAAATTCCTGAACGAAGCAACCGTTTAACAAATCACGCTTCAACGAATGAAAATTGACGTGCTCACTTTGTTTCCGGCGATGTTCGCCGGACCGCTGGATGAAAGCATCGTCAGGCGCGCGCGGGAGGCCAAGTTGCTGGAGCTGAAAATCCACAACCTGCGCGACTGGACGCATGACCGGCACAAGACCGTGGACGACAAGCCGTTTGGCGGCGGACCGGGAATGCTGTTGAAAGTCGAACCGCTCTTTGAAGCGGTCGAAAGTTTGCAGCGCGAAAAAACGAAGGTGATCTTGCTTTCGCCAAGCGGGCGGAAGTTCGACCAGTCCATCGCGCGCGAACTGGCGCAGCAGGAAGACATCATTTTGGTCTGCGGCAGTTACGAAGGTTTTGACGAGCGCGTGCGCAAGGCGCTGGCGGACGACGAGTTGTCCATCGGCGATTATGTGCTGACGAACGGCGCGCTGCCGGCGATGGTGGTGATTGACGCGGTGGCGCGGCTGCTGCCCGGAGTTTTGGGCGACGACGAAAGTTCGCACGACGAATCGTTCAGCCACGGGCTGCTGGAATATCCGCAATACACGCGGCCGGCGGAATTTCGCG
>CAYPTV010000251.1:0-5180 GCA_964413505.1 uncultured Bifidobacteriaceae bacterium
AGGACGGCTCGGAAATCCGCGAACTGCTCGCGCACCGCAATTCCGCCATCCGCAACCAGAGCCTCGCCGAGGCGCGGCTGCCCGCGGGCGGCGCGACTCAGGAACATTTTCATCCGCTCGCCGAGGAGATCTATTACATCACGCACGGCACCGGGAAAATCCGCATCGAAGGCGGGACGCGCGAGGTGAGGGCAGGGGACGCCATCGCCATTCCGCCCGGCCAGAAGCACAAGCTCTGGAACACGGGCGACGAGCCGCTGCGCCTGTTGTGCTGCTGCGCGCCCGCCTATGAAAACGGCGACACCGTCATCACCGAAGGGAAGTGAAACAGCGGGGCGATCCTCGCACCATCCGGCCGTCACTGCATCAAATCCTGCCGCGCCGTCACCTGCGCCTGCATTTCCTGCACGATGACGCGCACGCGGGTCAGCGCCGCGTCCTGCGATTCACCCAGAAACGCCGATTTCAACCGCACCCGCACCGACGCCAGCGGTTCGCCGTTCCGGTCGGTCAGCGGCATCGTCACCACGACACCGCCTTTTTCCCGGCCAAAATAAACCGAGCCGTTGGCCGCAGCGTCCTTTTCCGGGTCGTTGCCCGGCTGGCCGATTTCGCCTTTGTCCTTGCTGGCCAGGATGCGCGGACGGCCCTTGTCGTCGAGCGTGCAAATCCGCAGCCCCAGGATGCGCGGCTGTTCCGTCATGATGTTGTCCACCAGCGTCTGTGCCGCCGGGATGCGCGGCGTGTAGTCAATCGTCGTGTCCCCGAAATGGCTCGAGGCGTCGGACTTCGTCCAGAAACCGAACTTGCCCTCGGCGAACGTGTTGTCGTTCAGCGGCGGCATGGCGAGATGTCCATCTATCCAGAAAATGATCTGCGTTCCCTGGCATTGCACGGCGAGCGAGTGCCAGATGTTTGTGGAAATGTCCACCGTCGGGCCGAGCGGGTCGGAGCGGACGCCGCCCACCATCTTGTAAAAACGCAGGTTGCGCCCCAGCGCGCTGGCGCGGACGACGTAAAAGTTCGACTCGTCCTGATAACGGAAGACAATCCCCGCCATCTGCTCCGCCACGCCGCCGACGATCTTGAACTGCGTCGTCACCTTCAAATCCCTGAACGTCTCGCCGTCGTAGATTAGCATCGGATACCGCTCGTCCGTCTGGTCGTCGCTCATCTGGGCGAGGACGGCGTGGTGGTTGAAGACGGGCGCCTGCCCGGACAACGGCGCGAACTCCGACGGCACCTCATCCATCACCACCGACCATTCGCCGGGTTTTCCTCCGCCCGCCAGCGCGCCGTGAAAATTCGTCGGCGACTGGCCCTGCACGAAATCGTCAAAATTGATTTTGATTTCGGCGCCGAAGGTGGAAGCGGCCGCGGCCAGGAAAAAACAGAAAACAAAATTTCGCATTTCACCCAGTTTAATGAAAAAAGGCCGGGCGACAAGCAATTGCGCCCGGCTTTGCAGATGGCTTTAGTTTCAACCCGCCACCGCGCCCGCAGTCGCGGCTTTCTGGTTGAAAACCAGTTTGTCGCCTTCGCGCGTGACCTGGATTGGCTCGCCCTCGTGCAGGATGCCCTTGAGGATTTCCTCGGCGAGCGGGTCTTCGAGAAAACGCTCCACCGCGCGGCGCATCGGGCGCGCGCCAAATTCGGGGTCGTAGCCTTTCTCGACGAGAAATTCCTTCGCCTTTTCGTCCAGCGCCAGGTGCAGGCTCTTGTGACGCAGCCGCTCCAGGACTTTTTCGACTTCCAGGCTGAGAATCTGTATCAAGTCCGGCTTCGTGAACGAGCGGAACACGATCACGTCGTCGAGCCGGTTCATGAATTCCGGGCGGAAGGTCTTCTTGGCCTCGTCCAAGGTCCGCTCGCGCATTTTTTCGTAGGTGTGCGTGTCGGTGATCGGCGAGAAGCCGAGCGTGGACTGGCGCTTGATCACGTCCGAGCCGACGTTCGAGGTCATCAAGATGATCGTGTTGCGGAAATTCACGACGCGGCCCATGTTGTCGGTCAATTTTCCATCCTCGAGAATCTGCAGCAGAATGTTCCATGTGTCCGGGTGCGCCTTTTCGATTTCATCGAACAGCACGACTGAATACGGATTGCGCCGGACTTTTTCCGTGAGCTGTCCGCCTTCCTCGTAGCCGACGTAGCCGGGCGGCGATCCGATGAGCCGCGAGACATTGAACTTCTCCATGTATTCGCTCATGTCCAGATGAATGAGCGATTTCGCGTCGCCAAACATGTTTTCCGCGAGCGTGCGCGCCAGAAGCGTCTTGCCGACGCCGGTCGGGCCGAGCAAAAGAAATGTTCCGATCGGGCGCTTCGGGTCTTTCAAGTCCGCACGCGAGCGGCGCAGCGCCTTGCAGATGGCGGACACGGCCTCGCGCTGGCCGATGACGACTTTTTCCATTTCGTTTTCGACCGCGAGCAATCGCGCCATTTCGTCCTGGCCCATGCGCTTGAGCGGCACGCCCGTCCATTTGGCGACGACGTGCAAAATGTCCTCCTCGTCCACGACGATGTGTTTTTCCTCGCGCTTCGCGCGCCACTCGCGCAGGACGGTTTCAAGTTTTTCCTTCGCTTGCTTTTCCTTGTCGCGCATCTGCGCCGCGCCCTCGAAATCCTGGTTCTTGATGGCGCGCTCCTTCTTGCCCTTGATTTCCTCAATCTCGGCCTCGATCATTTTGAATTCTGGCGGGCGCGTCATCGTGCCGATGCGTGCACGCGAACCGGCCTCGTCCAGAACGTCAATCGCCTTGTCCGGCAGGAACCGGTCGGTGATGTAACGGTCGGAAAACTTCACGGACGCCTCGACCGCCGCATCGGTGAATTCGGCGTGATGATGCTCCTCGTATTTGTGGCGGAGGCCCTTCAAGATCGCAATCGCATCCTCAACCGAAGGCGCGTCCACTTTGACGGATTGAAAACGGCGTTCAAGCGCGGCGTCCTTCTCGATGTATTTGCGATACTCGTTCAACGTCGTCGCGCCGACACACTGCATCTCGCCGCGAGAGAGCGCGGGCTTGATGATGTTGCTCGCGTCCATCGTGCCTTCCGCAGAACCGGCGCCGACAATCGTGTGGAGTTCGTCAATGAACAAAATGATGTTCTTCGCGCGGCGGATTTCGTCCATCACGGCCTTGATGCGCTCCTCGAATTGCCCGCGATATTTTGTCCCGGCAACCATCAGCGCGAGGTCGAGGGTGATGACGCGCTTGTTCAAAAGAATTTCCGGCACGTTGCCCGCCACAATTTCCTGCGCGAGGCCTTCGACGATGGCGGTTTTTCCAACGCCCGCTTCGCCGAGCAGAACCGGATTGTTCTTTGTGCGGCGGCAGAGGATTTGAATCACGCGCTCGATTTCATTTTTACGGCCGATGACCGGGTCCATGTCGCCTTTGCGCGCGATTTCCGTCAGGTCGCGGCCAAACGCCTTGAGCGCGGGCGTCTTGACCTCGCCCTTTTTTTCAGCGCCGCCCGCCGGAGTTTTTTCGCCGGTTTGGGGAATGGAAGATTCCTCGGCGGCAAAATTCGGGTCAAGCTCCTTCAAAATTTCCTGCCGCGTCTGCTCGATGTCCACGTCCAGATTCCGCAGGACCTTCGCGGCGATGCCGTCGCCTTCGCGCAGCAGCCCGAGCAGAATATGCTCCGTGCCGACGTAAGTGTGGTTCAGGTTTTTCGCCTCCTTCGAAGCGAGCGCGAGGACTTTTTTCACGCGCGGCGTGTAAGGAATATTGCCGACCATTTTCTGGTCCGGGCCGGTGCCGGTCTGCTTCTCGACCTCCATGCGGACGGTTTCCAGGTCGAGGCCCATCTTCTGGAGGACGTTGACGGCGACGCCCTGTCCCAGTTTGATGAGGCCGAGCAGAATATGCTCCGTGCCGAGATAATTATGATTGAAGCGGTCGGCTTCCTTGCGTGCGAGCGCGAGCACCTGCTGCGCGCGCGGCGTGAAATTGCTCATGGATTCGTCGCTCATACTGGAATCATAATGCTATGAATCCGGTGATTTGTCCAATGCGATTGAAAAACGCGGAGACTTCAGGCGAACACCATTCTTGACACATTCAAAATTATGTGCAAAAATTTGCACATGAATACAATTACGGTTTCCATCGGCGCCGGGCGCGCCGACCTTTGCAAGCTGGTTGAAAAGGTCGAGGCGGGCGCGCGCGTGATCCTGACCAACCACGGACAGCCCAAGGCCGTCATTTCCGCCTATCGTGAATCGGGAAAACCGTGGCGCGTGGAAACGCCCGACAATCCGAAACTTTATGGCGACCTGCAATCTCCCGTCATGGACGACTGGAAATGAAAGTCCTGGCCGATACAAATCTGTTCGTGAAGTTCTGCCGCCGCCTGCCGCTGCCAAAGGAAGTGGAAAAAGTTTTGGCGGATGAAAAAACCGAGCGCTGCCTCTCGCCGATTTCCGTGGTTGAAATTTTCCGGCTGTGGAAAAACGGCCACATCCCCGCCAATCCCGACACCTGGCTCGACCTCGCGCTGCCGTCGTGGACGGTGCTGCCGGTCACGGTGCCCGTTGCGCGGCTTTCGGTTTTATGGCCGTGGGAACACAAAGACCCCGCCGACCGGATTCTGGCGGCGACGGCGGAATTCGAGGGAATCGCCTTGTGGCACACGGACACGGTGCTTAAAAAAATCACCGGATTTCCCCAGCGCTATTTCGTGAACGCGGCCTGAATCAATTTCCGCTCGACAGGGAATTTTCTTGGAGCAGAGTCAAAATTTGAAATTCTTTCAAAGAAATTCCACATGAATTTTCAATTCGCCGCATTCGGCGGCGGATTGATGACTGGCCGGCTCACGTTCTTCAACCGCTCGCGCACCATGTCGGCGCGGATCAAGTCACGTTCCTCGGCGGTCAGCTTGTCCGAAAGTTTTTTCTGCAAGTGCGCCGGCTGCGTGACCAGAAACAATTCGTCCACCAGCGACCGCTCCGCGCCCGGAAACAATCCCATGTCCACGCCCAGCCGCATCAGCGAAAGCAGGTTCATCGTCTCCTTCGAGGAAATGCTGTGCGCGTTCGCCAAGATTCCGTAGGCGCGCCCGATGTGGTTGAACACCACCTTCGGCTTTTTTTCCAAAAGCGTCTGACGTGCGTTCTCCTCGTGCTCGATAATCTGCGCCAAAACTTTTTCCAGCCGTTCGACGATGGC
>CAYPTV010000252.1:0-5178 GCA_964413505.1 uncultured Bifidobacteriaceae bacterium
ACAAACCGTGCATCGTCTGCCAGGAAAATTGTCCGGTCAGCCCCAAGGCGATTTATATCCGCGAAGAATTTCAGGTGATCCGCGACGGCGCGCGGACAATCAGCGCCGTCGCCGCCGACCGGCTGACGCTGGATGGCGCAGCGCTGCGATCCGGCACGCTGGGCACCGGCGATTATTTTGTCCGGCTGGAAAATGCCGCCGCCGGGGAACGCCATTTGATCACAGATAATTCCGCCCAGGACGTAAAATTCGCTGCGCCATTTGCTACTGCGCCTTCCGCTGGCGACCGGATATTTCTCGAAGCGCGGTTGCAGCAGCCGTGCGTTGATCCCGCACAGTGCACCGGTTGCGGCATCTGCGAACACGAATGTCCCGTCAGCGGCCTGCGCGCCATCCGCGTCAGCGCGGAAAATGAATCTCGCAACCCCCGACACTCGCTCACCGCGAGGTCATAAACCAAAACCAAAATACCTATGAAAGAAAATAACGTTTCCCGTCGTGACTTTGTAAAAACCCTTGGCGCCGTGGGCGTCGGCTCGCTGGTCGCCACCGGCCAGGCGTTCGCCCAGTCAAACGCCACCGCCGCCACCGCCGAACCACTCAAGCCGGTGAAAATTCCCACCCGGACGTTTGGCAAAACGGGCGTGCCGGTTTCCATGCTCGGCCTCGGCGGCATCTTCGACATCCTGTCCAACCAGCTTGTCCTGCAACAGGCGCTGAACTGGGGCGTGACCTACTGGGACACGGCCGCCGGCTACAATGGCGGTCGGAGCGAGAGCGGCATCGGGATGTTTCTGGAGAAAAATCCGCAGGCCAGAAAGGACATTTTTCTGGTGACCAAGCATGACGGCGGCGAAATGACCGACGCCTTGAACCAGTCGCTCGAAAAACTCAAGACCGACTATGTGGACATGTATTTCCTGCATGGAACCACCGGCGGCTTCAGCGCCGAAACAAAAGAGTGGGCGGAAAAAATGAAGGCGGCGAAAAAAATCCGCTTCTTCGGCTTCAGCACCCACGGCAACATGGAAAATGATCTTCAAGACGCCGCGAAGGCCGGCTGGATTGACGGCATCATGCTGAAATACGATTTCCGCATCATGCAAACCGACGCGATGAAGGCGGCGGTGGACGCCGCGACAAAAGCAGGCATCGGCCTGACCGCGATGAAGACGCAAGGCAAGGGCCAGATTGCTACCGAGACCGAGGCGGACTTGAAAATGGGCGGCCATTTCATCCAGCGCGGCTTCACCCAGCAGCAGGCCAAGCTCAAAGCCCTGTGGGAAAATCCGCAGATCGCCTCCGTCTGCTCGCAAATGCCAAACATAACCGTCCTCCACTCCAACATCGCGGCGGCCTTGGACAAAACGACCCTCACGGCGGCGGACCACGCCGCGCTACGCGAATACGCGGCGGCGACGCGCTCGCGGCATTGCGCTGGCTGCACGCAATTTTGTGAAACCGCCCTGAACAATCAAGTGCCGGTGGGCGACGTGATGCGCTGCCTGATGTATCACCGCGCCTACGGCGACCAGGAACTGGCACGGAAGGCGTTCGGTCAACTGCCGGAAACCGCCCGGCGCGGACTGGCCGGTTTCGACTACGCGGCGGCGGAGCGGGCGTGTCCGCACGGCCTGCCCATCGGGCAACTGATGCGGGAAGCCGGAGAATTATTCGCGTGATTTTGGAAGATTCCACACCGGGGCCGGATTTTTCCGGCCTCGTTTTTTATTCGCACTGCGTCAGCCCGTCCACTGCGGGTTGCGGGGCGTGCCGTCGAATCGGGTGGAAGTTTTGAATTGTTCGTAATTGCCCGAAGCCGCAGCGTCGGCGGTGCGCGCGAGCAGGGCGGAAACTTGTTCCTGGCTCATCGGCTTGAAGGTGCGCGCGGCTTCGACGGCCTGATCCAGAATTTCAAGGCTGTCAATGCCGGTGATCACCGTCGAGGTCGGAAGGTTCAGGGCGTAATGCAGGCATTCAATCGCGCTCGCGGTCTGGCTGCGCAGGATTGCGCCGGACCCCAGCGTTTTCATGGCCAGCACGCCGATGCGTTGCTCGACCAGCTTGGGCACGACCTGATGTTCGAAGCTGCGGAAATGGGCGTCCATGACGTTCAACGGCATTTGCACGGTGTCGAAACGGAATTTGTTCGCGGCGGCCACTTCGAGCATATGCAAATGGATGGAAGGATCCTTGTGCCCCGTGAAACCGATGAATCGAAGTTTGCCCGCCTGCTTCGCCTCCAGCACTGCTTCCATCGCGCCGCCGACCGCAAAAATCGGATCAGGATCCGTCGCTCGGACGATTTCGTGGAACTGAAGCAGGTCCAGATGATCGGTCTGCAAACGCTTGAGCGATTCGTCAATTTGTTTCGCGGCGAGCGGCTTGGTGCGGCCGTCAATCTTCGTCATCAGAAATATCTTCTGCCGGTAGCCGTCGAGCAAAGCCTTGCCCATGCGGACTTCGCTCGCGCCGCCGTTGTAATCCCAACTGTTGTCCATGAAGGTGATGCCGCGATCAATGGCGCTGCGGATGATGCGGATGCTCAACTGCTCGTCGTCTTGGATGCCGACGTGATAACCGCCCAGGCCGATGGCGGAAACTTTTTCGCCGGTGCGTCCCAGCGGACGGAGTGGAATTTCATTTTGTGTTTCCGCAGCCCAGAGTTGCGGGCCGGCGGCCAGCGCCGCGCCGGCGGCCAGCGCCATTTTTACGAACTCCCGCCGGTTGACGTTCGGCAATCCCGCCTTGGAAGGCTCGTCGGAGATTTTCATCCGGGAATGTGTATTTCCATTTCCCTATTTTAGCAACTGGAAAAGCGCTCATCATTTGGCGCGATTCCGGGCTGCTTAAAATCCGCCAGATTTATGGTTTCAATCAACCGTCCGGGATGCTATTCTGAACCGACTCGCAGCCGTTTTCAGGAACGCCTCCAAAACGGCGGGGTGGAAAAATCATTTGCACCGCGCAGAAAACTCTGCCGACTATGAAACCATGATGAAAACAAAAATCACCCGCAGAAAATTCCTCCATCAGGCCGCCATCGGAGCCGCCGGCATCGGCGTAACGACGGCGATGGCTCCCATAAAATCGTTTGCCAAGGCCGCCGCCACTGCTTCGCTGCCGGACAAAATGCCTTTGCGTCCGCTGGGCCAGACGGGCCGGAACGTCGGGCTGTTCAGCCTCGGCGGTCAGGGCTTGCTGGAAATACCCGGCCACACCGATGAAGCCGTGGCTATCATCAACCGGGCGATTGATCTGGGCGTCAATTATCTAGACACCTCCCATTATTACGGTCACGGCTGCAGCGAGCAATATTACGGCGAAGTGTTGAAAACGCGTCGCAATGAAGTGTATCTGGCCACCAAGTCCGCCGACCGCACCTACGACGGCGCGATGCGCGAACTGGACGAATCGCTCAAGCGCCTCCAGACCGACCATCTGGACTGCTGGCAGATGCACAATGTCCGCACGCAAAAGGACGTGGACGGAATTTTTGCGGACAACGGCGCCCTCAAGGCGTTTCAAAAGGCGCGCGACGAAAAAATCACGAGCTTTATCGGCGTCACCGGCCATCGAAACCCGTTCATGCTCAAAGCCTGCGTTGACCGGTTTCCGTTCGACACCATTCTCATGGCGCTCAACGCTGCGGACAAACACCTCGACGGGACGGAAAACGAAACGTCGTTCATCAAAAACCTGCTGCCGGTCGCCGTCGAAAAAAAGATGGGCATCATCGGCATGAAAGTTCCCGCGCTCGGAAAAATCTTCCAGCCCGGCGGCATTGCCACGATGGATCAGGCGATGAGCTACGTCCTCACGCTGCCTGTGAGCACACTCATCATCGGCATAAAGACGATTCCCGAATTGGAAGAGAACGTCCGCATCGCCAAAAACTTCATGCCGCTCACATCCGACGAAATGGCGCAACTGGAAAATCTCACCCAGCCTTATTATGCCGAGGCCACTTTTTTCAAACGTCAACGCGGTTACTGAACCGCCGGGAAAAGCCGCCGCATGACAACCACCGAAGCCGCCCAACTGCTGGAGCAATTCCGCGCCGGAAAAATTCCGCGCGAAAAAGTTTTGCACGCCTTCCAGGCCGCGCCCGTGGCCGACCTCGGCTTCGCGCAGGTGGACACGCACCGCGCGCTCCGCAAAAATTTCCCCGAAGTCATTTTCGGTGCCGGTAAGACGCCGGAACAGGTCGTTAAAATTGCCGCCAAACTTTTGGAACTCGGCCAGCCGGTGCTCGTCACCCGCATTACGCCCGATCACGCCCGCGCGCTCCGGAAAAAATTCAAGCTGGCGGTTCATCATGAACTCGCCCGCTGCGTGACCATCGAAAAAAAACCGTTGCCGAAACGCGCCGGCTTCATCGTCGTCGTCTGTGCCGGCACGAGCGATTTGCCGGTGGCGGAGGAAGCCGCCGTCACCGCCGAAATCATGGGCAACCGCGTCGAACGCATCCACGACATCGGCGTGGCCGGCCTGCACCGGATGCTGGCGCGAATGGACCGGCTGCAAAGCGCGAACGTCATCGTGGCCGTTGCCGGCATGGAAGGCGCGCTGCCGAGCGTGCTGGCGGGATTGGTGTCCAAGCCGGTCATCGCCGTGCCGACGAGCATCGGCTACGGCGCGAGCTTTGGCGGCATCGCGGCGCTGCTGGCGATGTTGAACAGTTGCGCCAGCGGCGTGACGGTGGTGAACATTGACAACGGTTTTGGCGCGGGCTATGCGGCAAGCCAGATCAACGGGATCGTTGCATCGTGAATTGTTAAATCGTTAAAACGACATTCGACCAGCAACCCTCTCCGATTCAACGATGCAACAATTTAACGATTAACACTGTGAAAATTCTTTACCTCGACATTTTCAGCGGCATCGCCGGCGACATGTTCATCGCCGCGCTGCTCGATCTCGGCGTGGACGCCGCCAAACTCGAACGTGAGCTGAAAAAACTCAAGCTCGACGGCTTTCATCTGCACATCGCGCGCGGCCAAAAATCTTCCATCACCGGCGTGAAGTTTGATGTCCATCTCGCGCATGAACATGGGCATGGCCATCATCACCACGACCACGAACATCCACACGTTCACGCGCACGAACACGACCATCACGATCATCACGATCATCACGATCATCACGATCATCACGATCATCACGATCATCACGATC
>CAYPTV010000253.1:0-5159 GCA_964413505.1 uncultured Bifidobacteriaceae bacterium
CATCGAATTAACCCAGTCCGTGACGGAATTAACCCTGTCGTTCATCAAAATGACCGTCACCCGGCAGAAAATTCCTGGCTTAAAGGGATGAAAACGGTGGATTGCCCGCCTGCACTTAATTGAACGGCATTAAACAGATGTAAAGTGACGAATTCTTTTTCGTCATGGACAACATCAATGAATTGAAAGCAAAAGCGGCTCTTACGACGGAAGGAGCAAACAACTTTGATTTGGATTTTCTCCTGGAAAAGGAAACCGGGGAAACTGCCGCCAGTTTCCCCGGTCCTTCCGTTTTGCAAGTTTCACTTAACGTCCCGACATCATGGCGAGACCAGGAGCAGGAAGTCCGCCTTGTTCACCAGCGTTGAATTGGTGTAACCGTAGCTTCCATCCGCGTTAAACGTGTTCGTATAAACCGGCGTCCAGCCCGCCAGCGGCAACGCCACGTTCGTCGTGCTCAATATCCGGTATTGCTGGCCCGCAGGCCCGTTGACTCCGCTCAAGATCAGGTTGCTGCCCGAGAGGACCGGCTTGTTCAAAACCGGCCTGGGCTTGACCACAATGTTCCGCGTGGCGCTGCTTGAGCCGCCCGCACCGTTGACCGTCAGGCTCGCCGTGTAGGCGTTCGCCGTGTTGTAAGTGTGGTTCACTCCCGCATTCGACGTGTTCGTCACGCTCACGCCATCTCCAAAGTTCCAGACCCAGTTGGTGATGCTCCCCGTGGATGCGTCCGTGAAGGCCACCGTCTGCGTCACAAAGATGTTCGTCGGCGTCGCAGTAAATCCGGCAACAGGTGCCGCTGCCGTCACGACAATGTAATTGTTGCTCATGGCCAGGCTCGAACCGCCCGCACCGTTGACCGTCAGGCTCACATTATAGGTTCCGGCGGCATAAGAATGGTTGACGCTGACGCTGGAGCTGTTCGTCACGCTGTTTCCATCGCCAAAATTCCATATCCAGTTGGTGATGCTCCCGCTGGAGGCATCGGTGAAGGCAACATTCAACGGAGCAATCCCGCTTGTCGGCGTCCCGCTGAAACCTGCCACCGGTGCCGGCGGCGTGGATGGCGCGCCGCTTGTCAGGGTGATTGTTCCGTTGACACCAAGCTGGCTGGTGTCCCACGTATATGTATAAACACTGTCTGGGCTGCTGCCCGGCAAATTGACGGTGAGGCTGCCAAGCGTGGAAACGCTGCTGTCACCGATTTTGAACAATTTGAAGGTGTCGCCCATCACCAAATCATTCGTGCCCTGGTTGACGTTGAGGGTCGCACTGGACGGAATTGTGATGCTCGCCGCCGCCAGGGAAGCGTTTGTCGCGCCAGTGATGGCATGGTCAACGGCAATGTTGATGTTACCCCCAAATGCAATCGTGTTCGTCACCGTGAGGGTGCCGGTGGCGCCAGTCCCAGGCGTGATGGTCGCGCCTGAAGTGGTATCCAGCGCGCCGTTCAGAGTTCCGGAACCGCCTATGGTTTGTGTGGATCCCAACGTCAACGTCGGCGTATTTTCGCCGGAAACATCCAGAACCGCACCGGCATTGATGAAGATGTTTGTGCTGTTGGCGATGGTGCCGTCACCGTTCACCCCGTTGGTCAACGCCAGAGTTCCATTGCTGATGGTGGTGGAACCGCTGTAGGTATTTTGACCCGACAAATACAAAGTGCCGGTGCCAATTTTTGTGATGGAAGTTACTCCGTCATTGATGATATTTCCCGCGAATGTATTCGTGGTGTTCTTTGCACCGATGCGCCAGGTGGGGTTGGCCACGGCATTGTTTTGAGAAACAGTTCCATAACCGAGGCTCGCTCCGGTGGTTCCGCCCAGTTCACCAATATCAATCGTCGCATTGGCATTCCCATTGTCATACATGATGACGCCTGAATTGAGATAAATCGCAGCGTTGGCATAGCCATAGGTGTCCTTGGTGCGGAAATGCTGCGTGCCTGAACTCGATGTCACATTGATCAAGCCGGTGAAGGCGGACCAGTCGCCGTCAATGCTGGCGCGCGTAAAACTCACGACCAAATTGAGCGTCCCACCGCCGGTGAGCGGCGCGGTTATGCCGGTGTTGTCCGTTGGGCCGCGCTGGAACAGTTGCAACGTGCCGGTCTGTCCCGCTAGAACCACCAGCGGATTTGTGGGCGAGTTGTAGTGATTGCCGTTGGATCCTGTAAAACCGAAGAGTTGCAGCGTGCCGCCGCGGAAGATCACGTTGCTGGCACCCAGACCGGAAGTGTTGGCCTGATTGCTGCCCAGTGCCAGAACGCCGTTGCTGATGATGGTGCCGCCGGAATAAGTGTTCGTTCCACCCAGAGTGAACGTGCCGGCTCCGCTCTTGATCAATTCAATCCTGCCTCCCGTGCCGGTATTGTCTTCAATCAAACCACTGAAAGCGGTCGTGGCATCGCCTGCACCGACGTTCAACGCATTGATTGCGGTGCCGGAATTATTAACAACCATGCCAAGAACCGTATTGTTGGTTCCGTTGATGCCATTGAGGATTGTATCAAAACCATTGAGATCCAAGATACCCGCCGCAGATGCTCCGCCATCCAAATCCACATTGCCAAAACCGCTGCCCGACGGGATGGTTCCGGCGGCTCCGATTTTGACCGTTCCACCGGAAATGACGGTGTTGCCGGTGTAGGTGTTGGCGGCGTTCATCGTCAGGATGTTGACCCCGAGTTTGTTGATGCCACCTGACCCCGTGATTGCCGTGGTGTTCGCTTCGTTCACGGAATGGTCGAAAGCCAGAGTTCCATTGTCCGTGATGTTGGCCGCCGGCACTGAACCCGTCGCACCGCCGTTGCCAAGCTGCAGCGTGCCGCCGGAATTGATGGTTGTTGTCCCGCTATAATTATTGGCCGCCGTCACCGCCACTGTTCCACCCAGCACTGTCAAGGTGCCGTTGCCGGTGACCAAACCGGATTGAACGACGCTGCTTGCGGAATTAGGATTGAACGCAAGAGCCGCATTGTCGGTGACCGTGTTGGTTCCGAGCGTTCCCGTTGTGGTGCCATCGCCCACTTGCAATGTTCCGGCGCTGATGGTTGTCGTTCCGCTGTAGGTGTTGTTGCCGCTAAAGGTCATCGTTCCGCTCCCCGCCTGAGTCAAGGTGCCCTTGCCGCTGATGACGTTGGTGAAGTCGTAGCCATCCGGTTCGTCAAACACGAGACTGGCGTTGTCAACCACGCCGCCGTTGCCCAAAGTCGCGCCCGCTGTGCTGCCGTCGCTGACCTGGATGGTTCCCTGATTGATGGTGGTTCCGCCCGTATAATCATTCGGAGTCGTAAGGATGAGCGTGCCTGTGTTGGTCTTGGTCAGCGAGCCGACGCCGGTTATTTTTCCGGAACCGCCAAACGTGTAGTTGACAGAAGCATTCACTGTCACCGAAGCCGGGGCAACCGGAGCCGTGATGTTAATGGCGGGCGTGGTCGAACCGGTGTTGTTAAAGAGAGTAAAGTCGCCATCGCTATAAAGTGCCGCAACACCATTGGTAAGCCAGTTGGACGTGGTATAATCCCATTGATTGAGTGAACCATCGCCGTGCCAAGTGAATGAGGGAGCAACTGCCGTGACCACAAGGTCAACCTCGGTGCCCGTGACATTCAACGCCGCATTCAATCCGTTCCCTGGAGAGCCGGCCAGTTGCAGGTTGGCCCCCGTGCCGCTCACGGAACCGCACACAAATAATCTGTAAGTGCCAACGCCACACAAGGTGAGCGGGCTTATCTGAATGGTGTTGAGTCCGCTCAAATTGAGCGCACCGCCAACAAGCACCTGGTCGTTGCCGGAAGCGGGAGCCGACGAGAGGTCGAAATTAACCGTGACTCCGCCGTTCAAAGTCAGGTTGTTGGAACATGTCAAGGTGGCCACGGTGCCGTTGGTTCCGGGCGTAATCAAACAATTGGCCGCAGTCACATTTCCGTTCACCCCGCCGCTGGCCGCCAGAACAGCGCCGGACGACAAGTTAATTCCACCGACCGCCGATGCGTCCAAAACAGAGCCACCCGCGCCTGCCAAAATTATCGTGCTGGAAGCAATCGAACCGCCCGCGCCCAAAACCAATGTGCTGTTGCTGACAGTGGTCGAGCCGGAATAAGTGTTGGCGCCGGTCAAGGTCAGCTTGCCGCCCTGCAACGCCAGCGCAAGCACTCCGCTGCCGCCGGGCAGCGTATCCTGAATCACACCGCTGAACGCCGAAGGGCCGGAAGCATTTGTTGTGATCGTCAAGATTGTCGGGTTGGAACTTCCGCTGCTGCCAATGGTCGCTCCCGTGGCACCGCTGCCGGTATTCAATGCGCCAAAAGTAACACTGTTTCCAACCAAATCCAAAGTCCCAGCGGTTCCGGCACCGCCAAGAGTTAACGCAGTTCCGGATGAAACCGCCCCCGCCGCGCCGACAATAAGAGTTCCGCCATTGGTCACGATGGTTGCTCCCGTGTAAGTATTGGCCCCGG
The DNA here is from genome assembly GCA_964413505.1 of uncultured Bifidobacteriaceae bacterium. Classification (GTDB taxonomy): domain Bacteria; phylum Verrucomicrobiota; class Verrucomicrobiia; order Limisphaerales; family UBA11358; genus UBA11358. The sequence goes on from CAYPTV010000253.1 coordinate 4,463, forward strand.
TCAGGGTCAACGTATTAGGTCCAGCCTGCACCACATTTCCGGTGCCACTGATGACAGTGGCGATGCTGATGGCATCTGGGCGAGCAAATTCCAAGGTGCCGTTGTCTGTCACATTTGCGGTTCCAAGCTGCCCCGCTCCTGTAGTAACACCGTCACCGATTTGCAATGTCCCGCCACTGATTGTCGTAGCACCGGTATAAGTATTTGGACCAGTCAAAGTTAATATGCCGGTCCCGACTTTTGTAACTAATACAACCGTAGAGCTGTTCACGATTTTACCAGCATAGGTAGTGCTCGTATTGTTACCTCCGATAGAATAGGTGACCGTGCCGGAACCTGTTGTTCCTGCAGTTACTGAAGTATTTGGACCACCTTTAAGCGCTCCAAGATTCACGGTTGTTCCTCGGTTTCGCATAGAAAGAGCCACACTGCCTTGCCCAAGGTCGAAAGTCGCATTGACATTACCGAAATTGGGACCGCTGCCAGTGCCGCCACCGTTGTTAAACCTGAAAGTTCCTGCCGTCGGCGTCACGCCGTCACTGTTGGTGCTGGATATGATAATTGTCCCTGTGAAATTATTCATGCTACCACCACCGTTACCCTGCCCACCGGCGGTGACCGTCGAGGAACTAATCATATTAGTGGGACCTCTGCGAAACGTGACATTGACTGTCTGATTTGATGTCTGTGCATTTTA
>CAYPTV010000254.1:0-1331 GCA_964413505.1 uncultured Bifidobacteriaceae bacterium
GCCGATTTGCGCGAAGCCAAGGCGCGTCTGGCGGAATTGCGCGTGGATTATGGCGAACAAAATCCAGCCGTTCAGGAAGCTTTGGCCAGAATCAAAGTATTGGAACAAAAGAATGCTGGTGCAACCGCGCAAGTTGACGATGACGTGGCCCGGCTCAAACGTGAGATTGAAGCAAATGAGTTGGAAATCGCCAGAAAGAAGTTCCAGTCCGATGTGGTTTCGCAGGCGGACAAAGACCTTTCGGCATCGAACATTGTTGCGTTGATGAAACTGGCGTATGCCACCATTTACACCTATCGCGACTCCGGCCAGACGGTTTTTCATTATGGTAATGATGTTGATGTCTGGACCAATAAATTCAGCGAGCTGCTTGATCGCCGGAAGCTTTACCGGATTGAAATTGTCACGGCGCAACATCCCTATTCGCAGACGAACCGGTGGTGGTCTGACGGGGACACGGAGTCTTGGCAGTCAGGTGGTTCAATCATTTTCCAAAATTCCCATCCTGCCAGTGATCCCAGCAATATATCGCTCGTCAACCAGGATTCCATCATGCCGTCCCTGTTTTACAATCTCAATTGGGGCAACATCCTCGCCAACATGGCATATGCTTCAGCAACGGAATTGGTCCGCCAGAAGGACGAGGCCGTCGGCGGCGTTGACTGCTATGTATTGGAGCAAGCCGACCTTGGCTGGACGGTGTGGGTGGGTAAACAGGATTTTCTGATCCGTCGCTATCGTAATTTCATTTCCAAGGCCGCCACTGCCGAGGCGATGAAGCATTCACCAAAACCGAATACGAATGCGTTGCCCGCACAGGACATGACATCCATTCAAACCCACGAAAATGTCATCGTGAATGAAGACCTCAAACGGGAAGACTTCATCCCACCAACCGATGGCGCAAATTAAACCCATCCCGCGTCCGGCGTTTGAAAGCGGCAGGGGGCTGCCGCAGTCCAGGACGCTGGCGCGGGAACCGGCGGTGTCCGGGCCGCCGAAGGTTTTGGAGTGCGGCGGCCCTCCGCCGCTTTTCCTCCGGGTCACTTTATGAAAATCTATCGCCAAAATCCACCGCCCCCGCCGAACTTCAAACTTATCAAGGGCAGCATCCGGGAACCGGCCAGCCTTGCATGGTTGCATCTGTCCAAAACATTGAGCGCCGCAAGGCGAAATCTAAAAAAGCGGGTGTTTTCCAAAGAAAACGACTTTTTTCGCCAAAAACAGGGCTTCCGCAATGCACTGCGCGACCACCGCAATGCGCTGCTGTGCCGTCGCAATGCGTTGCGTGACCACCGCAACGCGCTGCGGTGCCGCCGCAGTGCCCTGCG
>CAYPTV010000254.1:1431-5132 GCA_964413505.1 uncultured Bifidobacteriaceae bacterium
CCTTTGCATGTGAAGGGACAATTCCTTTGAAGCGGGAAACATCCGCCCTCCTTGCCGGAAATAGCTGGTAACAAGTCTCCCGTTCCGCTTCTGTATCTGCCAGCATCATCGGGCAATCAGAAGAAGACCACGGACAAGACCCGGATGGGAAGCTCCGCCAGGGCTGGAGTTTGCAGGCCGGGCATTTGTCCGGATATCACGTCGTCGGTCACAAATGAATTGTGTTCCCGCTGGCCGTTGGCAAAATTTGCGAAACAATCCTATGACTGAATTCAAATTCTCCTGCCCGCAATGTGGCCAGAATATCCAGTGCAACACCAGCCTTTCGGGAAATCAAATCAATTGTCCGGCCTGCCAGCAGGTCATCGTTGTGCCCCAAGTTCCGGCGGCTGGACGGCAATTTTCCGGTTCGCAACCGGCTCCGGCCAAATCGCGCACATGGCGAAATGTTCTGGTCATCGCCGCCTCTGCGGTGGTTCTTGCCGGCCTCGGCTGGTTTGGTTGGTTGATATACAAGCATGAACATCTGCCTTCGGGCTTGGTGGCTTCATGGCCGGCGGATGGGAATGCCAAAGGCATGGGCGGCGGGCATAATGGCATATTGTCCAAGAGCGGAGTCACTTTCGCGCCGGGCAAGGTGGGGATGGGTTTCCAGTTCGATGGAACGAACGGTTATGTGAAGATACCCGATTCGCCCGCGCTCAAGCCGGCAAATGTCACCGTGGCTGCGTGGGTCTGGCTGGATCCCGGCACGCCGCCGGATCACGGCACCGAAGCAATCATCTTCAAAAAGAATAAAGCGAGCGCTTTTTTTGAAGGCTACAGTCTTGCCATGGAACACGTTGATAATGGCAATGGAACTGCCACGGACCGGTTCTCATTTGTCATCTCCAGCGACGGCCAGCAGGTCATCCTGCGTTCCACCACGGTGGCGGAACATGGCGTCTGGTATCATGTGGCGGGAACCTACGATGGCAGCAAGTCAACGCTCTGGGTGAATGGCGTGGCGGAAGATTCGGCCACTCCGGGATTTGCCTTGGATTACGACAGGACACCGGTTTACATCGGCACCACCGGCACCTGGGCACCGTATTTGTGCATGTTTGAGGGCATCATTGACAGGCCGTCCATCTACAGCCGCGCCTTGAGCGCCCATGAAATCAAACAAATCTATGACGCTCGACGGTGACATTAACAGTGGCGCAAGCAGGCGCAGAGCGGCAACGGAAAGAATAAATCCGCTGATGAACCAGATTCGCACAGATGATTTTCTTGACCTGTGTTTCATCTGTGCCCGTCTGCGGCTAAAATGATTTCGCCGTGACCACCGAACATTCCACGCCTGCCTCGACCGCGCCGGGCGACATCTTCGCCACGACGCACTGGACGGTCGTGCTCGCGGCGGGCAAACGCCACACGCCGCAGTCCGACGGCGCGCTGGAGGAGCTTTGCCGCACCTACTGGTTTCCGCTCTACGCCTACGTCCGCCGTCGCGGGCATGGCAAGGAGGACGCGGAAGATTCGGTGCAGGCGTTTTTCGCGCGTTTTCTCGCCAAGAATTATCTCGCCGGCCTGAGCGCGGAACGCGGACGGTTCCGCGCGTTCCTGCTGGCGTCGCTGAAACATTTCCTCATCAACGAATGGAAAAAATCGCAGCGCCTCAAGCGCGGCGGCGGCGATAAAAATCTCTCGCTCGACTGGCAGACGGCGGACACGAAGTTCCAGGTCGCCGCCACGAACGAGCCAAGCCCGGACAAGGCGTTCGACCGCGAATGGGCGCTGGCGTTGCTCGCCAAGGTGATCAAGCGATTGCAGAAGGAATGCGAGGCCGACGGCAAGGCGAAGCTGTTCGAGCAGTTGAAAACTTTTCTCACGGCGGGCAAGGGCGAATCGGCGCAAAGCGAAACGGCAAAGTCTCTGGGCATGGAAGAAGGCGCGGTGCGCGTGGCCATCCACAGGCTGCGGAAGCGATACCGGCAACTGCTCCGCGACGAGATTTCCCAGACGCTCACCGACCCGGCGCAGGTGGACGAGGAGATGCGCGCGCTGTTCGGGGCGTTTAGCGGATAATTGTTCTTCGTAGGAGACGACGTGAGGAGGCTCATTCTAAAAATACGTTGCGGATAAATTAGAGCCTCGTCACCTCGTCTCCTACAAACTCAAATTTGCCAAACGCGCGATTTCTGGTAATCCTACCGTGTGGATTTTTTCATCCAACGCAGCGAACTTCGCGACATCTATGACAAGGTGGCCGCCGGCGAACGCATTTCCGACGCCGACGCGCTGCGGCTGTTTGAATCGAAGGACTTGAACGCGCTCGGCGCAATTGCGGATTTTGCGCGTCAGAAGATAACCGGCAACAACCGCGCCAGCTTCATCATCAACCGCTACATCAACTACTCTAACTACTGCATCCTCTCGTGCCAGTTCTGCTCGTTCGCGCGCAAGAAGCGCGACGCGGACGGCTTCCAGTTGTCCGTCGAGGAGATTGTGGCGAAGGCGCGCGAGGCGCTGAAGATCGGCATCACCGAGTTGCACATCGTCGGCGGACTGCATCCGTCGCTGCCGTTCAGCTATTACACGGACATGCTGAAGGCGCTGAAAAATCTCGACGCGCGGCTGCAATTGAAATGTTTCACCGCCATCGAAATTCTGCACCTTGCGTGGCTCGCCAAAAAGTCGGTTTTGGAAACGCTCACTGAATTGAAGGCCGCCGGACTCGATTCGCTCACCGGCGGCGGTGCGGAAATTTTCCGCAAGGAAGTCCGTTCGCAAATCGCGAAGGGAAAAGAATCCGCCGAGGAATATCTGGACGTGCATCGCACGTGGCACAAGCTCGGCGGTCGCAGCACCTGCACGATGCTTTACGGCCATGTCGAAAGCCTCGCCGACCGCGTGGATCATCTGCGGCAGCTCCGAGCGTTGCAGGACGAGACGCACGGCTTCACCGCGCTGGTTCCGCTCGCCTATCAGCCGGAAGACAACGACATCCCCGTCGCGCATCCGCCGACCGGATTCGATTCGCTGCGCACCATCGCCGTCAGCCGCATCTATCTCGACAATTTTCCGCACATCACCGCGTATTGGGTCGGCCTCGGCCTGAAGCTCGCACAGGTGGCGTTGAGCTACGGTGCGGACGACATCCACGGCACGATCATCGAGGAGCACATTTTCCACATGGCCGGAGCGACGTCGCCGCAATTGCAAACCGAGGTGGAAATGATCAAGGCCATCCGCGAGGCCGGACGGACACCGGTGCAGCGGAATACTTTTTACGAACCGATAAAAATCCTTGCGGACGGACACGAAGCCGACGGCAATGGAAATGGAAATTCCACGCGCTCGAAAATGTTGGAAGACAACCTGGCCACGGCTTAATTGACACGGCGCTAAAGAGCATTAAACCTCTTTCACCACGCCCCAATAAACGTCCAGCCGCTTGCCCAGGTAAAGCTTTACGGCTTGGACAAGAACATCCGCCTCCAATTTTTGGCCGCGCGCGATGATGTCCTTGAGCGCCATGCCGGGGCGCGTGTGAAACGCGCCTTGCGCGATGATCGGGCCTTCGTCCAGCCGCATGGAAACGAAATGCGCCGTGACGCCGACAATCTTCACCCCGCTTTCATACGCCTGCCGGTAGGCCTGAGGGCCGGGAAAGCTCGGCAGCAGCGACGGATGGATGTTGATGATCTTGTTTTTGT
>CAYPTV010000255.1:0-5118 GCA_964413505.1 uncultured Bifidobacteriaceae bacterium
ACGCCATCGAATGCAAATGGAATCCCGAAGCCTTCGAGACGCGCGGACTGGCAGCATTTCGTGAACAATATCCAAAAGGAAAAAATTACGCCGTCAGTCCATTGAACGGCCCGTCGTATGAGCGCGTTCAGGGTGGGCTGAAAATCTCAATTGTTTCACCGGGAGAATTGCGTCAAGCGATGGCCTGATCGTGTGGGCAGGTTGCGCTGTTTCATCTCCGTCCCATAATGGCGGAACAACTTGAGGCAACCAGTTGTCGGCTGCTTGCTTTCGCCGTAGAAGAACCGGAACAACTCGCGAAGTTGTTTCAAAAACTTGCACCCGACTTGTAACCCATCGGGAAAAATTTGGATTTTATGAGAAGACGAGAGATCACACGGAAAACTGAATAATCACCAATGAAATCAATGGTTCTGCAATGGTTGCAAAGGGGAATTAAAACTCGCTAAAAATGGCTAAAATCGGCCTTTTTGAATTAAAAGGGCACTGCTCTACCGACTGAGCTACCAACCCGCTAAGACTATCATCATAATTCATAGGCGCTTTTGCGCAAGATTATTCAGGGGGATCTGGATTTTTTTCTTTCGTGCGGGGCGGCAACGTGCTTTTATCAGCCGCGTGATGCGCGTAAATTTTTGGGGCGTGCGCGGCTCGATCCCGACGCCGGGGCCGGGCACGGTGCGTTACGGAGGCAACACGACCTGCGTCGAAATCCGCGCGGGCGACGAAATCATCATCCTTGACGCCGGCACAGGGTTGCGTTCGCTTGGAATTTCGCTGCTGAAAGAATTCAAAAACAAACCGCTGCATCTCACGATGCTGCTCACGCACACGCATTGGGACCACATCCAGGGCCTGCCATTTTTTCCGCCGATTTACAACCCGCGCTGCCGGATGAAAATTATCGGTTGCCACGGCGCGCGCAAGGGATTGTCCGCCATGCTCACCGGCCAGATGGAAAGCACCTATTTTCCCGTCGCGTTCGACAAGCTGCCGAGCACCATCCAGATTGAGGAGCTTCAGGAATTCAACTTCGACGTCGGGCCGGTCATCGTGCGGGCGTTGCGTGCGAACCATCCGGGGATGTGCGTCGGCTACCGGATGTTTTCGCCGGACGGCATCGTCACGTTTTTTCCGGACACCGAGCCGCGCACCGGCGGTGTGGATCGGGAAATGGTTGAGTTCGTCCGCGATTCCGACCTGCTCATCCTCGACTCGCAATACGATGCCACCGGATACAAGACGCACGTCGGCTGGGGGCATGGCTGCGTGGACGATTCCGTGGCGTTTGCGCTGCAGGCGAACGTGAAACAGCTTCTGTTCTTCCACCACGACCCCGACAGCGACGACAAAAAGATAGACGGCTTTTTGAAGCACGCGCGCAAGCTCGTAGCCAGGGCTAAATCAAAAATGAAAGTGAACGCGGCCAGCGAGGGGATGGTGATTGAACTGCCGGTGAAAAAATCGCGGTGAAAATGAAATTCAATTAAAACTCATTCACAACCCATGAAAGCAAAAATTATTTTGTTTGCCATCATCGGCTTCATGGCGGTTGAAGTTTCCGCTCAAACTAATTTTGACATTCTCGTCTGCACAGACCGCAGCCTCACAAACGCCGTCATCTGGAGTTCCACGCCAGCTTATTTGGTAATTGACTACGATGGCGGCATCACGCACGAGTTCATCACCAACCTGCCGACGGAACTTCAGAAAAAATATCATTACGATCCGGCTGCGGCTGCAGCCGCGCTCGCCAAGGAAAAACAGCACGCGCTCGACATTCAAGCTGCAAAAATAAAATACCAGCAATACCTCGCCAGTCTGCGCGGGTCTAACCAAACCATCCGAATTTATTCCTTCGACCAGTTCTCGCTATGCGAAATCGGCGGTGAGTCCGGCGGGGGTGGCGTTAGCGTGTCGCGTCAAAAAGTTTATCTCTACGGCCTGCCGCAAAGAGTGAAAGATTTTATGGTGAGCGAAGATCAATTGAAGACCGACCTTGAAACTCTTCAAAACACGCCAGCGTCAACACCTCCAGTCACTGTGAATGATCCTAACGATCCTGATCCCGGATTCACTGCGCAGATGATTTACAATGATCGTCTTTCGGATGCAAAGACGGAGCGCTTGAAAAAAATTGATGACATGAAAGAGAATTTGACGAAGTTAGAAGCACAAGAAATAGAGGCGACAACAATCACAGCTTATCCAACCGGCCAAAGCTATAACACCATTCCAATCTGGCGATGCGTTAGCCAATGATTCCGCAGCTAAAAAATTCAGACAGAATTGACAAAATTATCAGAATTAAAAACCGGCCGGTTCAATTCTGATAATTCGGTTAATTCTGTCTAAAAATTAAACCGGCTTTTCCCCGTAATTGATCGCCATCGCGCCGCCGCCGTTCTGCTCCGAAGGAGCGATGGAAATTAGCCAGCTACGAAGTGGCTGGAAACCTGTCCGCAAAATCATCGCGTCCTGAAAGGACGCTGGAAAATGTCCGTTCAATTCCACCGTCCCTTGCGGGACGGTTTATTTTATTTGTCGAATACCAGCCACTTCGTAGCTGGCTAATTTCCCGCGTCGCTCCGCGACAAAATCCGTGTTTCATCCGTGTCAATCCGTGGTTAAAAATCTAAACCGGCTTTTCCGCGTAATTGATCGCCATCGCGCCGCCGAGGAGGTTGATCAGGCGCACGTTGGCGAGTTTCAGCGCGCGCATTTTTTCGGCGACGGCCAGTTGCGCCGGATAATGTTTGAGCGATTCCAAAATGTAGGCGTAGGCCTGCGGGTTGCCGCAAAACAGCAGGCCGATGAGCGGCACGGAGCATTTCAGGTGCGTGAAATAAACCGCGCGCCAAAGGGCGTTCGCCGGCTTGCCAAATTCCAGCACGATCAGTCGCCCGCCCGGTTTCGCGACACGGAGCATTTCTTCGAGTCCGCGTTCCCAGCTCGCCAGATTCCGCAATCCGTAGCCGACGGTGACGATGTCGAAGGAATTTTCTGGAAAGGGGATTTGCTGGGCGTCGCCTTGAACGAAGTGCGAAGTGCGAAGCGCGAAGTGCGGATTTTTATTCGGACTTCTAACTTCTGACTTCTGACTTCTTCGTTTTGCCACTTCGAGCATTTTTTCGCTGAAATCCAGGCCGGTCGTTTCCGCGCCCTGCCGCGCGAGCGCGAGCGTGATGTCGCCGGTGCCGCAGCACAAGTCGAGCGCGCGGTCGCCCGGCTTCGCATTGGCGAGCCGGACGACGCGGCGTTTCCAGAGCCGGTGCAGGCCGAAGCTTTGCAGGTCGTTCAGCAAATCGTATCGCCCCGCGATGGAGGCGAAGAGGTCGTTGACCTTGGCGGCGCGCTGTTCGCCGGGCGCATAAAAGACGTTCCTCACGCGGACAGTCTGCACGATGGGCGCTTTGTAATCAAAGGGGATAAAATTACTTTGCACGTCCGGGCGGTTTTGTTATCGTGCCGCCTCAATTGAGGACTGCGGAATTTTAATTGCAACAATTATGAGCACCGAAGCGGCACCAGCCCAGAAGAAGAAAATTCTGGTGATTGATGACAACGAAATCATCCTCAAGACGACCTCAATGAAGTTGATGAGCGCTGGCTATCAGGTGTCCACCGCGCTGGACGGTTCGGAAGGCGTCGCGCTGGTGCGCAAGGACAAGCCCGACCTGGTGCTGCTGGACATCACGTTTCCGGCGGATGTCGGCGGCGTGTCGTGGGACGGCTTCCGCATCATGGACTGGCTTCACCGCGTGGATGAGACAAAAAAAATCCCCATCATCATCATCAGCGGCGTGGTCGAGGAGAAAAACAAGCAGCGCGCGGCGGCCAGCGGAGCGATCGCATTTTTCCCAAAGCCGGTGAATTTCGACGAAATGATCAAGCTCATACGGGCGACATTGAGCGCGCCGCCGGCTCCGGCAGCCTCCGCTCCTCCCGCCGCGTGATTGGAGTTGCAAAACATCTGTCATTTCGTAGAATGACTTTGTCACTGGAAGCGAGCGTAGCTCAGCCTGGTAGAGCATCACGTTGCCAACGTGAGTGTCGAGGGTTCGAATCCCTTCGCTCGCTCCAACAATCAAGCCTCCTGCCGTGAAACCGGCTTGATTTCATGGCGGTTTGAGCGGATTATCTTTTTTCCAATGCCTTTGCCAAGCGAATCCGTCACCCTCACCGCCGCGCAAATCGCCGAGCTGAAAAAAAAGCTCGCCGACCTGCGCCACAACGTGAACAACAACCTCTCACTCATCATCGCCGCCTCCGAAATCATGCGCCTCCAGCCGGAATCCGCCGAGCGGATGCAGAAGCGGCTGGCGGAAAAGCCCCATGAAATCGCCGAGGCCGTCGCGCGGTTCTCCCGCGAATTGGAAGCCACGCTCCACATCTCGCGGCCCTGACCGTAACTGTCCGCCCCGTTTTTCCGTCTGAATGACCGGCGGCAGATCACCGCCATTTTAATGAACATGAAAACGCTCAAGTCATTTTTTTGTTTCGCTGCAATTGCAATTGTCCTTGCGAACTTTGCCGCGCTGGCGCAGGTGTCCGGCCAGCGGCAGCAGGGTTTTGCCGCAGGCGACAGGTTTTTCCCCGCGCTCAGCCGCGTGCTGACGGAAGACCAGCGCAAATCGTTCCGCGCCGCCGTTGAATCGCAGGCCGGTGCCATCCGTCCGCTCGAGGAAAAAATGCGCGCCTCCCGGAAAATGTTGCTCGACGAGGCCGCCGGCGGAAAATTTGACGAGGCCGCCGTGCGCCAGAGCGCGGAAGAGTCGGCCAAGGCCGAGGCCGAACTGACGGTGATTTTCGCGAAGGCGCTGTCGCAAATGCAGCCGCCGCTCTCGCCGCAGCAAATCACACAGATGAAAAATTTCCAGCCCGGGCAGTTTCAAGCGCAGCCTGCGACACCGGCGGATGCCGAGCCGCCGTCCCGGATGAATTTGCCGCCGCCGCTGCCGCGCGACTCGAATGATCTGCCGGTTGTCCCGCCGCAGAACTGAATTCAAGATGGCTTTTGGATTTGGCTTGGCACAATTTTCCGGCAAACTCGCGTGCAATGGAACGGACTGAAGCGGAACTGATCGCTGCGGTGCTGAAAGGCGACGCCGCCAGCTT
>CAYPTV010000256.1:0-5097 GCA_964413505.1 uncultured Bifidobacteriaceae bacterium
CTGAACAGTGTGCCGCCTCCAAAGACCACAAGGTGGCCAAGCGAAAGAACCGCACCTCCGGCGGCGTTGACGCCGCCGTTGACTTGTCCCTTGTAGATGGAGATCGTGCCGCTCTCCACATCCACGGTGCCGGAGCTGTTGAAGATCGAGTCGGCGTCCATCTTGGTCGTGTTGGTGCCGGCAGCTTTGCGGAAAATGCCGTAGTTATTAAACACGCCGTTGCCTGCGCCGCCGTTGAACTGTCCGACAAACGTGTTGTCCGTCTCTGCGTTCCACAAACCGTAGTTGTAAACGTGCGGACTGTTGTTGCATTCAAGATCGCCGCCCGTCCAGTTCACCGTGCCGTAATTCGTCAGGGCCATGCCGACGAGATTCACATTCACCGTGCCGAGGTTCAGCACGCTGTTGCTGGCAATTGTCATCGTGCCGGATAATGTCGTTCCTGAATAATTCAACCCGCCGCTGAACTGGGCATTGTTGCCGTTCAAAAGTCCGGCAACGGTTCCCGTGCCGCTGAAGATTGTGCCGCCGGCAAAAATCAAATTATTGCCCGGCAAAAGGGTTGCGCCGCTCACGATGTTCACCGCGCCACCGGCCTGTCCCCGGGTGACGGACACCGTTCCGCTTTCCACATCCATAGTGCCGGAACTGGTGAAGATCGTGTTGAAATCCACCATGGAAGTGTTGGTGCCGCCGGACTTGCGGAAGGTGCCGAAGTTGTTGAACGTCGTGTTGCCGGAGGTTTGCTGCCCGAAAATGGAGTTGTCCGTTTGCGCGTTCCACAGGCCGAAATTGAAGATGCGCGGGCCGCCGTCGCAGGTCAGGTCAGAACTCCAGTTGATGGTGCCGTAGTTGGTCAGCAGGGCGGTGTTGTTATAGCCGTTGTTGAAGGAAATGCCCAACGTTCCCAAGTTGACGACGGCGTTGGTGGCCACGGTGATCGCGCCGGAGATTGTGACTCCCGAGCAGGTCATCGTGCCGCTGAACACCGCGTTGCTCCCGTTCACATACCCGGCCACATTTCCTGCGCCGCTGAACAGCGTGCCGCCCCCGAAGACGACAATGTGGCCAAGCGAAAGAACCGCACCTCCGGCGGCATTGACGCCGCCGTTCACTTGTCCCTTGTAGATTGAGATCGTGCCGCTTTCCACATCCACGATGCCGGAGCTGTTCAACACCGCATCGGCGTTGATCGCGGTCATGTTGGTGCCGCCCGATTTGCGGAACGTGCCGTAATTGTTGAACACACCGTTGCCCGCTCCGCCGTTGATCTGCCCAACAAACGTATTGTCCGTCTCCGCGTTCCACAATCCGTAGTTGTAAATTTGCGGGCTGTTGTTGCAGTCGAGGTCGCCCCCAGTCCAGTTCACCGTCCCGTAATTCGTCAAACCGACGCCGACGAGATTTACACTCGCCGTGCCGAGGTTCAGCACGCTGTTGCTGGCAACTGTCATCGTGCCGGATAACGTCGTTCCCGAATAATTCAACACGCCGCTGAACACCGCGTTGCTTCCGCTCAATAGCCCGATGACATTTCCGGTGCCGCTGAACACGGTGCCGCCGGCAAATACCAGATTATTGCCCGGAGAAAGGGTTGCGCCGCTGGCGATGTTCACTGCGCCGCCGGCCTGTCCCCGGGTGACGGACACCGTTCCGCTTTCCACATCAATCGTGCCGGAACTGGTAAAGATTGTGTTGAAATCCAGCGTGGAGGTGCCGCCCGTGCCGGACTTACGGAAGATGCCGAAGTTGTTGAACGTAGTGTTGCCGGAGGTTTGCTGGCCGAAAATGGAGTTGTCCGTTTGCGCGTTCCATAGCCCGAAGTTGTAGATTTGCGGGCTGTAGTCGCAACTGATGTCACCGCCAGTCCAGTTCACCGTCCCGTAATTCGTCAGCGCCGAGCCACCGGAAGTAAAGCCGTTCAAGGCCAACCCCGGCGCACTCACAGTGACCACGCTGTTGCTGTTCACTGTCAACCCGCCGGACAAGGTGCCTCCCAAACAGTTCAACGCGCCGCACAGCGCGATATTGCCGCCCAACACCCCGCCGTTCAGGTTGAACTGGCCGTTGGTGCTCACCTGCGCCGTGCCGTTGAGCGTGAATGTCTGGTTGTTGCTGACCGACAGGCTCTGGATGTTGGTGCCGCCCGCCGTGCCGAGGACGAGACCGCCAATGTTCGGGTTCACGTCCAGCGTGACGCTGTAAGTGCCGTCGTTGGTGATGACCGCCACGTCGCTGTCGCCGGGGATTTGGTTGGGACTCCAACTGTTCGTGTCGCTCCAGTTGCCGCCGGCGGTATTCGTCCAGACGATGCTGTCGGCGCGTGCGGAAGCTGCGGCGATAATGAGCGCCGATGCAGCCAAGGAAATAATTCCGCGTGTATTCATGATTTCCAACTTCAACCTCATCTTTAGGATAGCAGACCAACAATCTTCGCGCCAATTTATTTTAGGCAGCGACTCAATATCCAATTTCCAATCTCAGTTTCAAATTTTAGCTTTCAGCGTTCCAGCTTTTGCCTTCTTCCTTCTAACTTGTAACTTCTTTCCCAGTTTCTGCTTTCCCTATCGCGCCGCAGCGTTTTGCATAGGAGAATACTTTCCTTTTCTATTTTTCCTGAAGCCCGGCCGATTCCATTACGCCCCGTGCGTTGGCCGCCCAGGAGGCAGAGGCCTCGTAATCATCCCAATGCTGTAACGGCGGCGAGGCCAGCAATTGTTTCATGCCGTTGACGACGGCGGCGGGTGAATCCGGCTCCACAGTAATGCCCAAATGAAATTTCCGAACCGTCTCGATGAGCGGAGATGGTGAAGCCGATGCCAGCACCGGCTTGCGCGCCCACGCTGCAATATTCAACACGCCGCTTTGTGAATGAAACGTGGCGGCGTAAGTCAGCAGCACATAATCCGTTCCAGTAAAATATTTTCCAAGATCATTGTCGGTCACAAAGCCTTCGGCAAAATGACAGCGTTCCAAAACACACAGTTGCCCGGCCAGTTCTCTGTAGAAGGCAAACGGCTTGTCCTTGGTTGAGGCCACCGAACCGGCCACCACCAAAAACGCCTCCGACACTTGGACGAGTGCACGAATGGCAAGTTCCAGGTTTTTTCCATCCCGGACAAAGCCAAAGGCTAAAAATACTTTTTGTCCGGCATGAACACCCCATTCGTTCCGCACCGAATCCCGGTCAGGCGGTGTTCCGCGAATTTCAAACAATCCGTGCGGCACTTGCACCACACGCACATGATCGGGCACCGGCGATGGCTCCGGCAGTTTGTCATGCACCAGCACAAAGTCCAACGGCAGGTAGGCTAGGCGGACAGACCATGTATGCCACCATGCCGGTCCGACTTGGTGATTGCGAACTGGGTCATGCAGGTTGGCGGCATAACGGATGCGCCACGCGCGCGCCAGAATCCAGTGTGGCCATATCCAGAATGGAGATAGGTATTCAACGTAGGAATCCAGAAGGACCAGGTCGGGACGGTGCTTCAAAATCTGCCAAGCCAAAACCATCTGATTTGCGACCAGATGCCAAACCATTTTCAATTTCTTCAAGACCCGCGAACCTTCTTCCGAAGGTGGATTGCTTAAGCACGCGATCTTCTCAAATCCTGTTTGCCGTCCGCCCAGAAAAGAAGGTGCGACCAGACAGGTGACATTGGCACCGGCCTTTTCCAAAGCCGTGGCCTGATAGAAGACGTATTCCGCCAATCCCCCGCCAACCGACGGCGTAAAAATTAGAATGGTTGGGTTCGCGCGTTTGTTCACAATTTTCTAAAGGCTGACCATGGGGAAAAGCAGAAATCAACAAATCAAAATTAGAAATTGGGAAAGTATAAACGGAAAATATTTCAACGTTGCCGACTTCTGCTTTCAGCGTTTCAGTATTTGAAACCGTCCCGTCGTCCGTAGTCGTGTAGTCTGGTCTCTCGCTTACCACCTTCTGACTTCTAACTTCTGCCCTCTGTCTTCTGATTTCTGGCTTCCAACATTTCACCTTTCAACTTTTGCTTCCGGCACGCCCTTGACCTTCTTGAGCCAGCCGCGCGCGTAACCGCCAAACAACAGCCGATCTTTGAACGCCTTTTTATAACCGCTCCAGGCATTGCGGGTCTTGGGAAATTTGCGGGAAGGCGTAGTGTGCCAAGAGCAGAAATACTTCATCGCCGTTTTGTCCAGCACTTTGCGCCAGAGGCCAAATTGCGGAGCGACCCACTCGCCTAAAAAATCCCACGGTTTTGGATTGTCCAAAAAATGAACCAACTTGCCTTCCAACTTCGATTCATCGCATAGGAACGGCCAATTTTTACGCCAGTTGCTGATAAAGTTGAACCGGGGATCCAACGGCTGCCAATCATTAATCAAAACATAATTTAGGGCTGTCTGATCCCAGCGAGACGCCTTCCCCCCTTTAAGAAATTCCATGCAACGTTCGGTAACCTGACGTTCCAGCCAGAGTTTCCGGTTGACTACCATCACTCCGGAGTTCAAGTAAGGCTTGTCGCCATCATGAGGCAAACGATCTGCCAGTGAACGGTCTGGCGTATCTCGAATGGTTGTTTCGGCCACGAAACCAGCCGGATGATCGCCCAAGTCTAAAGTCATGAAGTCGCTAACATCCAGATGACACACTGTGTCCACGTCCACATATATGATGCGTTCAGCCGAGAGCATCTGTGGCACCAATAATCTGAAATACGCTCCCCAACTGCCCGACATCGAAGGAAACCGCGAGAAATGACTGGCTGAAACAGTATGCATCTCCAGCAAATAGGAGCGTCCTACACCGTTCAGGGTTTCCTTGAGCAGGGCAACATCCGCTGTAGTGAGACTATCTGAAAAGACATGGACATGAACCAATGAATTGAAAACACGATGATTGGCCACCACCGAATACGCCGCCACATGGAGTCCCGGCAGCACCCGACGGTCGGCGCAGAATACGATGTGGATTGCTTCACTCACGTTTCAATCTATTAGTGGGCGGTTTCAAATGGCTATGGATTGGCCTGTTATTCCTGCCGTCTGGTTAAACAACAGGTTGGGGTTTTGGCTGATTGTAGCGGATGCGCTGCGAAAAGTCCCTGCTGGGAC
>CAYPTV010000257.1:0-5081 GCA_964413505.1 uncultured Bifidobacteriaceae bacterium
GCAATCATTCGTTTCCCCAAACCGCCTTCAGTTGCGCGGTGCCGCAAAAATGTGGTTTGCCAGAGATGTCAGGCCTGTGTTACGTTTGGCGCACGATGAGCACGGTTCAAGAAATCGAGGCGGCAATCCAGGCGTTGCCAATGACGGAGCGGGAAAAGCTGGTGGAAGATTTGCCTGCCATCCTGCCAGAGTTGAACGGCGACGCCGCATGGGAACGCATCCTGTCCGACGCGCGCCCGCGCCCCGCGCTCATGGCGCTGGGCGATGAAATCGCCGCGCAGTTCAAGGCGGATCCAAACCGCTTTTCGGAAATCCAGGACGGTGATTTTGACCCACGGTCGTGAAGTCGCTCGGCACAGCAGCCTTCTGGAAAAACTACCGCGCGCTTCCTGCGGGAATCAAGGATGCCGCCCGCGCCGCGCACAAAAGGTTTCTTCAAAATCCGGCGCATCCTTCGCTGCAACTGGAACGGCTGCGTTCAGATCCGCGTTTCTGGTCGGTTCGCGTGACGCGGGATTTCCGCGCGGTCGCCCAAAGATTCGAGGGTGATACTTGGATTTGGGTTTGGATCGGAAGCCACAAGGATTTTGACCGCCAGTTTCCCGCGTAAATGGGGCAGTCCCAAGAATTGAGACGATACTTCCGCGCCGTGGTGCAGTGGCGAGTTGAGTTTTAACCGCCAAGGCACAAAGATCACCAAGTTTGATTTTTCGCGATTTGGTGACTTGGTGGTGAATCAGTTTCGCATTTCCATTTCCGGGCGGAATCTTTACGCTGTCAGCAAATGAAAGGCATCCTCCCCGCCGGCGGCACCGGCTTGCGGCCGTATCCTCTCACGCTGGCTTAAAGATGAAACGCTTCCGCCGACAATTTTTCCTCGGCACGTCCGCACTGATTGCGGCGACGGTGGCTGCGTTGTGGCTGCACAAGAAATTCTGCGCGCTGCCGGACTACCCGTTTCTCACCGGCTGGATTTTGTTTGCCGCGATGCTCGTTCTGACATTTTTCAACGCGCGGAAAAAACTCCCGTTCCTGGCGCTGGGCAAAGCCGAGACCTGGCTGCAAATCCATATCTATCTCGGATTTTTCACCGTAGTTCTTTTTTTGATCCATCTCAATTTCCGCGCGCCGCACGGCTGGTTTGAAATCACGCTCGCGTGGCTGTTCGCGCTTGTCACCGGCAGCGGCGTAGTTGGATTGGTTTTTAGCCGCACGCTGCCGCGACGGCTGGTGACGCGGGGTGGCGAGGTCATTTTTGAAAAAATTCCCGCGCTGCGGCACGCGCTGAAAACCGAGGCGGAAAATCTCGCGCTCGGCACGGACGCAAAATCCGCCGTCATCGCGGAATTTTACGCGAAGCGGCTCGCGCCATTTTTCGCCGGACCAAAAAATTTCTGGCTGCACGTTTTTGAATCGCGCCGTCCTTTCAACGCGCTGGCCGCCGAACTTAACGACTTGCGCCGCTTTGTGAGCGAAACCGAGCGCGCCACGCTCGACAAGCTTGCCGCGCTTGTCCGCCAGAAAGACGGGCTTGATTATCACCGCGCGTTGCAGCTTGCGCTCAAGCTGTGGCTGTTCGTCCACATTCCGCTGACTTACGGGCTGCTGGTTTTCACGGCGCTGCACATCGTCCTGGTCTTTGGATTTTCAGGAGGCGCGCGATGAGCGAACAACTGCCCGCACCGGATTTCGACGCGCAGAATTACGCGCGCCCGAACCAGAACTGGATTTGCGGCCACGCCTGCGAGGGCCAGCCGTGCCGCCAAGGCCCGGATGCCAATGGCCGCTGCCGCGCCACCGCCGAGTGCAAACCAGTTTTGGAAACCAATCCCGGCGAGACGAAAGGCCGCTGGCGTTGCACGCGACCGGGCGAGCCGTGTGAATTCGGCCCGCTGCCCGACGGAAGCTGCTGCCGTCCGATTGCGAAATGTTCGCCGGTGCCGACGTTGCGCGTCTGGCGCGGGCGCGTGACGCTCGCGGTCATCGCCGCGTCGTGCGCAGTGTTGCTGATTGTGCTCGGCGATCCGCCGTGGAGAAATAATTTCATCAGCCCCGGCGAGATTTCCCGCGCACATTCCGGCGCGGCGTTTGCGGGGCTGGCGGCAACGAACCATCTGAACCAAAGCTGCGGCGCATGCCACGCCGCCGGAAATTCCGGGCCGAATCCGATGATTCACGCCGCGCTGCACGCGGACCCTGGAATTTTGGATTTGGAAAAACTCGCGAATGCAAAACCGGCGGAGCCGACGGCGATTGATGAGTCGTGCGCTCAATGTCACGTTGCCCATAATTTTCACCAGCCAGATGCGCCGACGATTTCCTGTTCGTTCTGCCACGCGGAACATCAGGGTAAAATGATGGCAGCGACGACGGATGAAAATTGTATTTTCTGCCACGGCGACGCAACAAAAATGGCCGCCACGCAAACCGGAAATAATTTCACGCCGGTCATCCACCATTTTGCGGATGATCATCCGCAGTTCCGTTTCATCACGGAAAAATGGCGCGACCCGGACACTTTGAAATTCAACCACGCATTGCATTTGACGGGCGCGACGATTCCGAACCTGCCCGGCGGTGCGAAGCTGGACTGCGCGTTCTGCCATCAGCCGGACTCGGCGGGAGCGTTCATGAAGCCGGTGAATTTTGAGAACAACTGCCGTGTCTGTCATTCACTGCAATTCGACCCGGAGACGCCGCAATTGCAATTGCCACACGGCAGCGCAGAATTTGTCACGGCGTTTTTACGGAGCCTGCCGAAACAATATGCAGATTTGGCGGCAAAGGAAAATCAAGCGGATGCAAATAATTTTGTCCAACAAAAATTGGCGGCACTGCGGACGCAATTTGGCAGCGGCGAAGAATTGGAACGGCGTGTTTTCTTCAGCACGGCGACATTCGGGCCGGAAACGCAGATCGGGACGTTGAGCGGCGGCACCCGCGCGTTGTTTCCGGGCTGCGAGTTGTGCCACGAGGTGAAAAGCTCAGTGGCCGGTTCGCCTGCAATCACGAAGCCGATGATGCCGGAACGCTGGCTGGCGCAGGCAAAATTTAATCACGCGAAGCACGCGAACATTTCCTGCGGGCAATGCCACGACGCGGTTCACAGCAAGGACACGGCGGACATTCTGCTTCCGGCGAAGGAGACTTGCGCGGCCTGCCACAGTCCGCGCGGCGGTGTGGTGGATACCTGCGCGACTTGCCACACTTACCACAATGCGACGGTCGTCACGCGGTGATTATTTGGCGCCCGTCGTCGGGGATATCGGGATTATCGTCAAATCGTGCGCGTTCAAAGTTATTGATATGTCCGGATATTTATCGAGGATCAACTCCAGCCCATCGCCGGTCGTTGGCAGAGGCTGGAAGTTAAACTTCTTGCCTGAGGCGATTTGTTGGTTTTGCAGTTGAATTGCCGCCTCAATGAGCGGCATCGAGGAGAGCGGGTTTGAAAATCCCCTGAGCAGCAGCAAATGAGACGCAAATTGTCCCAGATGGACATCCATCACCGGGCTGAAGCTGTCCCCGTCTGCCGACGCGCTCACGGTCTGACCGGGACCCACCTGGACTGTTTTGCCGTTTGCCAGCGTCACCAAGGCTTCGCCTTCAAGCACGACAATGTTAAAAACTCCGCCCGGACCGACAAAACAAACCATGGTTGTTCCCAAAACGGCCGCGGACGTGCCGCCGTATTTGACCGTTCCGCCGCCGACTCCTGCGGGTGGATGGAATAATACGCTCCCTTTTTCCAACCGGATGTCCCTTGTGCCCGGCTCGAACGTGAATGCCGAATTTTCCCCGACTCGTGTTATGGTTTTATCCGGCGCCGTCATTTCCAGGCGGGAATTCGATCCGGTCCGCACCACATCCGGCACCCTGAAAACCTCGCTTACCTTGGCGGGCGACACTGTCTTGTCGGCTGCGGCTTCGACATTCGCCTGTTTGATGATTTCCGTGAAAGTGCTTTCCGTGAGCGCGTCCGCGGCAAAAGCCGACACGCTGGCGCAAACAGCCAGTCCGGTGAGAAGAAATCTGATTTTCATGTCGCTCCGCTTGATGGTTACTTCAATAAATTAATAGTAATTGTAATGAATTGTCAAGACTGCAACCAGTGAATAATCTGGCGCGTCCCTTGCGCCTTCGCGGGCGTTAAAATGATGAAAGCACCAACCAAACGCTCCGTAATTGTGCTCGCCATTTGCGGGGCCTGCACGCTGGCCGCCGTCGGATTGTGGAAGGGCGGCTTTGTGCCGTTGCAGCAGATGGAATTTTTCGCGCAGGACTGGCAGACGCGCCTCGGTCGTAAAACGCCGGTGGACGACCGCCTTGTCCTCATCGGAATTGACAAGCCGGTGTATTCCTCCGATTTCAGCGACGATGAATTGCAGCGCGAGCCGGTGCTGAAGGATTTGCAGAACAATTTCCCGTGGTCGCGCGAAGTCTGGGCAAGGCTCATCGAAAAGCTGTCCGACGCCGGCGCGAAGGTCATCGTGTTCGACCTTGTCTTCGCGTCGCAGAGCGATGGCGATGACGCGCTTCATCAGGCGCTTGATAAATACAAGGACCGCGTCGTCATCGGCTACAACATCAACGTCACAAAGACCGATCGCGGCGATATGAGGGAGCTGTTGCTGCCTAATTCGTCCGTGCTGACGCCGGACGCGACGAATTCAGCGGTGGAGGACGACCGCCTCGGTTACGTCAACCTCTGGCCGGATTTCGACGACACGTTGCGCCGCGTAAGCTACCGCCAGAACAGTGCGCAGGTGGGCGAACTCGTTCCCGACGAAACCGTCCTTGAATCGCTCGACGCGCGGGCGTTGCGCAAGTTTGGCCGGCCCGACCTCTTGCCGCCCGGTTTTGATGCGCGGCTTTTCCGCTACACCGCCCCCGCGAACCAGGCATTCAAACCAATCCCGGTCGGCGATGTCCTCTCGCCGAAACTTTGGGAGAAGAATTACGGCAACGGGAAATTCTTCAAGGACAAAATCGTCCTCATCGGCCCGACTGCGGAAATTTTCCATGACACTCACAACACGCCCTTCACAGATCCCAAACCGATGGGCGGGCCTGAAATCCAT
>CAYPTV010000258.1:0-5080 GCA_964413505.1 uncultured Bifidobacteriaceae bacterium
TGTCGCGGTTCACGCCGCGAGTCGGCGGTGGCTCAGCTTTCTACGTTAGGCGGCGTGACGCGCCAGACCCTGCATCGTCTAAATCAGCATGAAAAGCAATTCCAAAGTGGCACTGGGGTTCACGTTGATTGAGTTGCTCGTGGTCATTGCCATTATTGCCATTCTCGCCGCCTTGATATTGCCTGCTCTCGCGAACGCAAAACGCAAAGCTCAAGGCATCCGTTGCATGAACAATCAGCGGCAATTAGGTTTGGCCAATCAGATATATCTTGATGAACATGACGATCGTTTCGCTTGGCCTGGCGTCTTGCAAGGGTTGGATAATATAATATATCCAAACTGGCTTTTTACCACGTCACCGAGCCTTGTAATCCCGGATCCGATTAATACTTCGCCTTGGAAAGAAAATCCTGTTTCGGCTTGGCAAACCGGTGTCTGGTTTCAGTATGTTAGAAATCAAAACACCTATCTCTGCCCAGAGGACATTGAGAGTCCAGACTATCTACCGGTTTTTAAGAACGATTTTACTGGAGGGCGCGCCAACAAACTTTCCAGTTATTTGATGGATGATTCCGTTCAAGGCTTCCCCGGAGGCTTGCCACCACCTCCACGAACTTGCAAAGCAACACAGGTTTGGAGTCCTCAATGTTATCTATTATTGGAGCCGGATGAGTTCGCTCATGTTCCGGCCTGCGTCGAATATTCGTGGGCCGGTGATTTTTTCCAAAACAACGAAAGCATATCAGTTCTTCACAGCAGACGCGGTGGTTATGCGCTGGCTTTGGATGGGCATGTGGATTTTATAAAATCAGAAACTTTTCGGGCATACACGGCACAGAATACAAATAACCCCGGTCCCGGTCCCGGCGGACGAAATTATATTTGGTGGAGTCCTTATCAATGCAACGGCACCGACGACGGACATTGAGTTATGGGTCATGGGATTATTTACTGAGCCGTCCTGAAGGGGTCAGTCCCACGCATCTCTAGCCATTTGCCTTTCATCGGAAATTAACATGGTAATCTCGCAGCGAGGAGAGGCAATTCCGTGCAAGATGTCTTGCGGGCGCGGTTGATTTCAGGAAACCTTTCCGCAACCGCGTTGTTTTAATCTCCACAACCTGCCATGACACCCACCAACCTCGACGCCGCGCGCGAGACCTGCAAAAAAATCGCCGGCAACATCTCCACCATCATGCGCGGCCAGTCCGGCCCCACGCGGCAGTTGCTCGCCGCGCTCGCCACGGGCGGCCATGTGCTGCTGGAGGATTTTCCCGGCACGGGCAAGACCACGCTGGCCAAGGCGCTGGCCAAGTCCATTGACGCGCGGTTCAAGCGCGTGCAGTTCACGCCGGACTTGCTGCCGTCGGACATCCTCGGCGTGTCCGTCTTCAGCCAGCGCGACCAGCAGTTCCATTTTCACGAAGGCCCGGTGTTCACGGACATTTTGTTGGCCGACGAAATCAACCGCGCCTCGCCGCGCACGCAATCCGCCTTGCTCGAGGCGATGGGCGAGGCGCAGGTGAGCGTGGAGGGCGAGCGCAAGAATCTGTCGGAACTGTTTTTCGTCATCGCCACGCAGAATCCGGTGGAGTTTCGCGGAACGTATCCGCTGCCCGAGGCGCAGATGGACCGGTTCGCGATGCAGTTCACGCTCGGCTACGTCCCGCCGGACGAGGAGGTGGCCATCCTCTCCGCGCAGCAGCACAATCATCCGATTGACGAATTGAAGCCCGCCGCCACGCTCGCAGACGTGCTCGCGCTGAAGCGCGCCGTGGAAAATATCCGCATCAGCGAGGAATTAAAACGCTACGCCGTGGACCTGGTTTCGGCCACGCGCACCGCCGGCGGCGTCCAGCTCGGCGCCAGCCCGCGCGGATCCATCGCGCTGATGAAAACGGCGCAGGCGCTGGCGTTGTTCGACGGCGCGGATTTTGTCACGCCGGAGCAGATACAATCGCTGGCGGTATCGGTCATCGCGCACCGGCTGGTGCTGGAGCCGCAGGCGCGATTCTCCGGCCTGACGGCGCGCAGCGTGGTCGAGGAGATTTTGAAAAAAATAAAAGTGCCGGCGTGAAAAAGAAGTGACGAGTGACAGGTGATGAGTGATAAGAAATTAACAGTTGCCGTAAAAAAGCTTTCTCGTCACTTGTCACTCGCCACTTATCACTAACTTGTGAAGCCGATCTACAAACTGTTCTACCGGATTTACCGCCCGACTTCGTCGCTGTGGTATTGGGCGAGCCGGCGGTTCACGCTGCCGGGCCTCTGCGTGGCGGGCGGATTCGTGGTTGCCGGCGGTGTGGGCACGGACATTGAGAACACGGTTACTTACCAGATTTTCGCGCTGCTGCTGGCATTTTTGCTGCTGGCATTTCTTTGCAGCCGATTCTTCAGCGCAAAATTTTCCGCGACGCGTTCCCTGCCGCGCTTTGGAACCGCCGGGCAGCCGCTGCATTACCGCGTGCTGGTGAAAAATCTCACCAAGCATCCGCAAAAGGGTCTGACGCTGCTGGAAGACCTGGACGACCCGCGCCCGCCGTTTGAGGAATGGCTCGCGGTGAACCTCGCCGAAAGCCGGCGGGCGCATCCGTTCCGCATCACCGAGCGGCGGAAAATCAGTCCGTTCAAGCTCGTGAATCTCAAGGAGGCGGAAGTGCCGGCGATGTTGCCGGGCGCCGAGACGGAAGTGCGCGTGGAACTCACGCCGCTGCGTCGCGGGATTTTGCGTTTTAAGGGCGTGACGCTGGCGCGGCCCGACCCGGTCGGATTGTTCCGCTCGTTCGTGAAAGTTTCGGCGAAGCAGAATGTTTTGATTTTGCCGAAGCGCCATCTGCTTCCGCCCATCGCGCTGCCCGGCACGATGCGTTATCAGGAAGGCGGCGTGGCGCTCGCGGCGAACATCGGGCGTAGCGAGGAATTTGTTTCACTGCGCGAGTATCGTCACGGCGATCCGATGCGGCACATCCATTGGCGAAGCTGGGCGAAAGTTGGCAAACCCATCGTGAAGGAATTCGAGGACGAATTTTTCGTGCGCCACGCGCTCGTGCTCGACACTTTCACGGACGAACCGCGCAGTGAAATTCTGGAGGAGGCCGTGTCCGTCGCCGCGTCGTTCGCGTGCGCGGTGCTGACACAGGAATCGTTACTGGATTTACTTTTTGTCGGCGCGGAATCTTACTGCTTCACCGCCGGTCGCGGCATCGCGCACGCGGACCAGATGCTGGAAATTCTGGCGTCGGTGAAGGCTTGCGGTGACAAATCGTTTTCGACGCTCGAACATCTCGTCATCAACCACATTTCCGTCGTGAGCGGCTGCATCTGCGTTCTGCAACAATGGGACGACGCGCGGCAAAAGTTTGTGGAAAAACTGCGCACGCTCGGCGTGCCGGTGCTGGTGCTGTTAATTGTGCGGCCGGGCGAAGCAAAACCGGACGCGGGAACATTGCGCGATGCGCCGGAAAGTTTTCACGTTCTGGAAATCGGAAAAATCGCGGAGCAACTGGCGAGGTTGAAATGACGGAAAACACTCCAACTCCCGACGCACGCGTATTGAAGACGCCGCCGCTGCTCCTGGGCGCGATGCTGCTGTTCTGGGGCTGGCAGTCGGGATTGCCGCTCATCGGCGCGGTCATGGGCATCATCCTCGAATGCGCGCCGCTCGTGAAGGTGCGCTGGGATTTGTCGGACACGGATTTCCGGCGCATCCTGACTTTTTGCACGCTGTTCGCGCTGGCGGCGACGCTCTACGTTTTCACGGACACGCAGGAGGCTGGCGGAGGCTTTCACGGGCCTTCCGGCGCGGTGGGGCGCGCGATGGGGATTTCCAGCCTTAAAACGTCCACCACATTTTTCCGCTGGCTGCCGATGTTTTTGTTCCTGTTCGTCGCGGCGCAAATGTTCAGCACGAGAGAGAAAATTCCGTTGACGGCCATCTCCATCATTTCGCGCTGGCGCTCCCAGCGGGACGAAAAGCGCGGCACCGACGCGGGCTACTGCCTGAATGTTTCCTATCCGTATTTCATCATCTGCCTTTTTGCCGCGAGCATCCATTCCAATGACATCGAAGGCGACAATTCATTTTATTGGGGTGAATGCGTTTTGATTTTCTGGTCGCTGTGGCGTTTCCGCTCGCGACGTTCCGGCATCCTCATTTGGGCGCTGGCGCTGACGCTGGTGATGGTGCTGGGCAATTTCGGGCAGCAGGGCATCGGATTGTTGCAGCGAAAAATTGAAAACATGGACGCCCAATGGCTTTCGCGTTTCATGCAGCAACGGGTTGACCCGACGGAAAGCATCACGACCATGGGACAGATTGGTGAATTGAAATTGTCCCCGAGAATCGTCATCCGGCTCCACACAAGAAACAACGAACCACCGCCAACTTATCTGCGCGAAGCCAGTTATCGCGGCTACAGGCCTGGAAAACAGTCATGGTATTCAGGCAGTCCGCGCAACGATTTCAACAACAGCCCCATTACACCTGAACATGACCAGACAACATGGGTGCTGCTGCCTGACAAAACCAACACGGCATCAATCAATATCGCCTGTTACCTCAACGGGCGGTCAATAAAATCGGGAAGCCCGCAAGGTTTGCTGCCGTTGCCGGCGGGCAGCGGGCGGCTCGAAAATTTACCCGCTTATGTTCTCCAAAAAAACAGCGAAGGTGCGGTGCTGGCCGAAGGGCCGGGACTCGTGATATTCGACGCACATTACGGCTCCGGCGCAACGATTGACGCACCTCCTGACGCATATTCAAAGACCAACCTGGATTTTCTTGTGCCGACCAACGAAAAGCCCGCGCTGGATTCGGTCATCTCGGAAATGAAATTTTCCGGGACGAGCGACGGGCAAAAGCTTCTGGCCGTGCAAAACTTCTTCGCGTCCAAATTTTCTTACAGCCTCTGGCAGGGGCCGGACAAGCTGGCTACGACAAATGAAACGGCGCTGACCCGTTTTCTTTTATACAGCCGCAGCGGTCATTGCGAATACTTCGCCACCGCCACCGTGCTGCTGCTGCGCGAACTGGGCATTCCCGCGCGCTACGCCGTCGGTTACGCCGTCCACGAGCCGAGCG
>CAYPTV010000259.1:0-5068 GCA_964413505.1 uncultured Bifidobacteriaceae bacterium
TGGCTGCCGGCGTCGCCGAGAAACGCGCGGGCATTTGGAAAGTTCCACGGTAAAAAGCCGACGAGCGCGCCACACATGAGAAAGCCCGTGATGGCGACGAGATATTCGCCGTTCGTGGCGGCGATCAGCGCAAAGATGAAGGCACCAATCGCGCCGACACCGGCGCACAGGCCGTTCATATTGTCCATGAAATTGAAGGCGTTGATGACGGTGAGCAGCCAGAGAATGGTGATGGCGTAGCTGAAAATTTCGCTGTGGACGAACAGCGTGATGCGTTTGCACGCGATGGCAACGAGGAGCGCGATGAGAAACTGGCCGAGAAGTTTCGGCAGCGGTTTCAATTCATGTTTGTCGTCGAACCAGCCGAGAATTGTGATGGCAATCGCGCCGATGGCAATCGCGCCGAGTTCCAATCCGCGCCGTTCCAGGCCGTGGGCGATCAGGTTTGCGAAGGGAATTTTAACGACGCCAAATTGAATCAAGCCGGCGCCGATAATCAGCGGCAGCAAAATGCCGGTCAGCACGGCAAAACCGCCGGCGAGTGGAATTGCGCCAGTGTGGATTTTCGGCGCGTCATAATTTTTCCCGTCGCGCGGATCGTCCACAAGGTTTGTGTGCAGACACCAATTGCGCCAGAGCGGCAGCGCGAGCAGCGTTGTCAAAAACGCGCCTGCAAAAGCGGCCAGAAAAAAAATGAATGGAAAAGCCATCGGTTGAAATGACTAATGACTAAATCCTAATGACGAAAAAATGACGAAGCGCGAATAACTAACAGAAAAGCCATTCGTCATTTGGACATTCGGGAATTCTTTAGTCATTCGTCATTATGGTTTAGTCATTTTTGCAGCCGCAGCCAACTTCAAGTAAAGAGTGTAAATCGCGTCCACCATTTTTTCGACGGAGAAATTTTCGCGGACAAAGTTTTGACCGCGCGAACCGAATTGTTCGCGCAGTTTTGCGTCGTTGGCGAGTAGAATTATTTTCGCGGCCAGATTTTTCAAATCGCCGGGCTGGATCAAAAATCCGGTATCGCCGTCGAAACAGATTTCGCGCGCGCCGTCGCAATCATAAGCGACAATTGGCTTTCCGGCAGCCAAAGCTTGTGGCAATGCGCGCGGCAGGCCTTCGCGCAAAGACAAATGCACGAGCGCGTCCATGATGCCGACATGTTTCGGAACTTCGTCCGGCGGAATGAGGCCGGTGAAGGCGAAGTGCCTTCGCAGGCCAATATTTTCGGCCTGCTGCTCAAACTTTTGCCGCCACTCGCCGTCGCCAACGAGAAGAAACTTGATTTTTGGATTCCGGCGGACGAGTTCAGGCGCGACGGCGAACAAATCGTCGTGGCCCTTGAGCCTGAACAGCCGCGCGATTTTGCCGATGACGAAATCATCGGGTGCAATCCCCAGTTTTTTTCGCAGTTCCAAATCATTTTTGGCGGCTAGAAACGGTTCGAGCGGGAAGCCGCTGAAGATTCTTGTGTATTGTTCCGGACTTCCGATTCCGGCGGCGAGATATTGCTCTTTCATCGCGTCGGCGACGACTATGAAATGGCTGGTGGCGCGGGCGGCTTTTTTTTCGGCGGCGCGAAAAATGAAATTTGCGGCTGCGTTTTGGAATTTGCCGAACGACGGGCCGTGAATCGTGTGAATGATGACCGGCACGCCCGCGCGTTTCGCCGCGAGGCGTCCGAGAATGCCTGCCTTGCCGCTGTGCGTGTGGACGATGTCCGGCTTTTGAACGCGCAGGATTTTTTCCAGCTTGCGGAGCGCGATGAAATCTTTCAGCGGATGAACCGGGCGGACGAGATCGGGAACAATCGTGAGCAGTCCGGGAATTTCCGCCGCTTCAGGTTCAAGCGAGCCTTCCGGGCCAGTCGTCGGGCCGGAAATCAGTTTCACCTCGACGCCGGGCTTCTGGCGCAGGCCAAGGACGGTGGCGAGGGTGTTTTCCTGCGCGCCGCCAATCACGAGCCGGGTGATGATGTGGGTGACTTTCAAATCTTGAAGGGTTAAATAGTTGAATCGTCAAACCGCTTCAACCATTTAACGGTTCAATGCTTCAACGATTTCAGCCGTTCAATGATGTTCGTGGCCTCGGAAGTGTTGGTTTTGGCGTAGGCCAGATAAACCTCGTAATTTTTGACCGCCTCGTTGGTTTCATGCCTGCGCCAGGCGATTTCGCCGAGGCCGTAGGCGACTTGAAAGGAATTGGTGTAGGTCTGGTGGAGCGTTTCGTAATCGGCGCGGGCGGCGTCGAGGCGGTCGCTTTGAAGATAGGCGACGGCGCGGTTGAAGAGCGCCTGGGGATTGTTCGTCTGGATTGAAAGCACGCGGGTCAGGGCGGAGATTCCGTCATCGTAATTCTTCAACTGGATGGAAACGTAGCCTTTGCTGAAAAGCCAGGTCGGGTCGTCCGGCGCGGATTCCAATTTGTGGTTGATGACGGCGAGCGCGTTGTGAAAAAGGCCGTGCGCCAGATATGCCTGCGCGGCGGTGGCAAGCAGGTCGTCGTTGGTCGGGTGGCGGGAAATTTCGGTCTCGATCAATTGCGTTCCGCGGGCGGTTTCGTTTTTTTGGAAATATGCGGCGGCGACAAAGAGGTTGATCTGGGTCTCGTTGGTTTCGGTGAGTGAAAATCGTTCCGGCTGCTCCATCGGTTCGCGGAGCGCATCGAGCGCGCGGTCGGGCAGGTGGGAGACAAGGCAGCTTGCCGCCAGTTGAAGGCGCGCGGGCAGATAATCCGGATCAAGTCTGCGGACGCGCTCAAACAGCGAGACGGCCTGGCGGAACAGTCCGCTTTGATTGGCGAAGATCAATCCCTGTTCAAAGCAAAAACTGGGTTCATCAAACGGGCCGTTTTCGTTGAGGACTCCGTTCCAATCCCGGGATTTTCCAAAATGGTCGGGGGTCACTTCCGACAAATCCACGGGCACAGCCTGTCCGGCGCGCAGCTTCTGGTTGAATTGAAGATTGATCTGCGCGGCGATGTTGTCGGGGTTCAGTTTTTGCGCCGTCTCAAAATGCGCGGCGGCGTTGGCCAGATTGCCGGCGCGCTGCTGTTCAACGCCCCAGAAATCCAGTCCGCGCGAATAAAAATTCCCGGCGGCGACGGCGTTCGGGTTTTGCTCCCGGCCAACATACAGGTGCGCGAGGATTTTTTCAGCCGGCATTTGCGGCGCATTCGGATCGGGCAGTGCGACGGCGCGCTCAATCTGGGGAAATGCCTCTGTTTCCGCGCGCGACCAGAAGGCTTCGTTTTCGGCGGTCAGATTTTTATCCGGCGGCGGCGGCAGGAGCGTATCCTCCGGCAGCAGCTTCAATTTGAAGACCAGGCCGTGCGGCTCCAGATAAAATTGCTCGAAATAATAGCCGAAGCTCGGGTGCAGGTAATAAAGCTCGTTGGTCTTGGCGAGCGCCGTCAGAAGGTTGATCAAATGCAGCGGGCCGACGCCGTTGGTCATCTCGGTGGCGGTGACGGTGTCCGGCCATTTTCTTGGAAATTCCGCGTGCAGGAATTTATGATACGCCGGATAAGACAGCGAGTGCGTGTCCAATGCCAAAAAATCATTTGCGCGTCCCTCGCGCGCGAGCGACGCCTGAGTGAGGAACAAACGCCGGGAGTCGTCGCACAGAAGAATTCCTCCACCGCGCGGCAGGTTTTCGTCCACGAATGAAGCGTATTTTTGTAACATATCACCGTTCGTTGCCCGGATTTGCGGCGCGTTTCTAAGAACCAAGCCCGCGACCGCCAGAATCAAAATCAGGAACACTCCGCCAACCGCCGGGATGTTCAGAAACTGGAACGGCGTCGGTTTTGACCGTCCCGAACGGCCAGCGGTTTCCGGCCGGAACACCAGCAGGAAATATCCGCTGTAGTAACCCACGCTCAACGCGGCAAGATAATAAAATGTCAAAAATGGCATGCCATAGCCCAGATGCCGGGGGCTGAACGGCGGGTCAAACGCCACCCACACGCACACCACCAGAAAAACCGCGTGGATCAAATGAAACATGAGGCTCGCCATGGTCGAGCCGATCTGGCTGCGGTCGCCGAAGGACGATTTCCAGCGGAACGACAGAAATAAAACTGGCAGCAGCGATGTCAGAGACAGCAGTTCGATGACCAGTCTCACGTCCGGGCGGGTGAAGAAAATCTTCACGATCAACCATTGCGAGGACAGGTTTGTCTTCAACGCCTGCCAGAACGTCAGTTGCATCTTGTCCGAAGCGACGGCCAGCAAGGGCAGCAAAAGATAAAACAACATTCCCGCCAGGCCGCACAAGGCCATCCGCCCGAGAAAACGCGGGTTGAAAAAGCTCAACCCGCGAATCCAGATCAGCGCCCCGATGAACATCAGGAAAAATCCGACCATCGCCCAATCTTCCGCCATTCCCGCGCCGTAAATGAACGCCGCCAGATACAAACGCCATTCCCGCTCGTCCAGCCGGTATTCCAGCAGCGACCAGATGACGAACGCGAACAGCAGCAGGCTGAACATTTCGCCCGTGCAATTTGTCGCCTGCTCCCAGAAAGTCAGTTGCAATCCGCAGACCGCCACCGCCAGGACCGGCGGCAGCCACGCGCTCCAGATGGTCAGGAACGAAAAATCGCTGCGCTCGCGCTTGCGCTGCACATCCGTCCGGTCATGCGGCAGAA
The DNA here is from genome assembly GCA_964413505.1 of uncultured Bifidobacteriaceae bacterium. Classification (GTDB taxonomy): domain Bacteria; phylum Verrucomicrobiota; class Verrucomicrobiia; order Limisphaerales; family UBA11358; genus UBA11358. Next base: position 4,657 of record CAYPTV010000259.1, read on the forward strand.
TGGCGACGGACCGCGCCAGCAGCCCCAGCGTCAACGCCGCGCACACGGCGGAAAAAATGTCCAGCGCGATGGGAATCTGCGCTGGCGACAGCCAGCGGAACGGATAGGAGGCGGCGAAAAAGACGGGGTTCAATACTTCCGGCTGCCAGGTCTGGCCCGATATTTTTGCAACCGCCCCGATGTTGAACAGCGAAACCCACCGGTTCAGCGTCAGCCAATAGACGGCAAAGGCCGCTGCGGCCAGCAGCCACGGCAGAAAACGCGGCGCGAAATTTTTTCGCGGGTCGGTTCGATTTTCAGTCGCCATTGGATTTATACAGTTGAAATCATATTGTGCCGTTTGGCAAGGCTTGTCCCGCGCGCAAATCCGCCACGCATTCGACATGCTGCGTCTGCGGAAACATGTCCAGCG
>CAYPTV010000260.1:0-5029 GCA_964413505.1 uncultured Bifidobacteriaceae bacterium
TGCCGCCGCCCAAATCTTCCGTCTTCTTCGGCTGGCCAAAATACATGCCGCCGGTGAGTTCGCGGACGACCAAAATATCAATGCCGTCGCCCTGGCGTTCCTTCGCCAGCGGGCACGCGTGCGAAAGAATTTTGGGCAGCTTCACCGGGCGCAGGTTCGCAAACAAACCGAACTCCTTCCGCAGCCGCAGCAGCGCGGCGCGCTCCGGGCGTTCCTCTTTCGGAATCGTCGGGTCGCGGTCCGGCAGGCCGACGGAGCCGAACAAAATGGAATCGCTTTTTTTGCAGAGCGCCAGCGTCGCGTCGGGCAGGGCGTTGCCGGCGGCGTCAATGCCCGCCCAGCCGACGGGGGCGGCGGTGATGTTGATCTGGAAGCCGAATTTTTTCTCGGTGACGCACAAAACCTTGACGGCTTCGGCCATGACTTCGTTGCCGATGCCGTCGCCGGCCAGCGCTGCGATGCTGTAAGTTTTCATGAAAACGAGCGGACAGTTTATTCAAACAAAAAGGAAGAAGGAAGAAGGAAGAATGCAAAAACAATTTTTGCAGCCCGCGTTTGAATTTTGTTTCCGCATTCTGCATTCTTCCTCCTGCATTCGCTTTATGCTGCCCTACAAAATCGCCACGCTGCTTTACGTTTTCAACGAGCGCGATGAAATCCTGCTGCTCGAACGCGCACAAGAGCCGAACCGCGGCCTGTGGAGTCCGTGCGGCGGCAAATTGAAAATGGACATCGGCGAATCGCCGTATGCCTGCGCTGCCCGTGAGGCACACGAAGAAATCGGCTTGTCAGCCGTCCCGTCAGACTTGCATCTCGCTGGATTGATAAGTGAACACGGTTATCAAGGCCAGACGCACTGGCTGATGTTTTTGTTCGAGGTGAAGGTGAAATTAAAATCATTGCCGCCGCCGCACACAGAAGGCCGTTTTGAATTTTTCCCGCGCGAAATAATTTCTTCGTTGAAAATCCCGCAGACCGACCGCGAGCAGATATGGCCGTGGTTCTGGCAGTTTCGTGGCGGCTTCTTTGCGGCGCACTGCCATTGTCACGCCGATGGGCGGAATGAATGGACGCTGGAACAGGCAAGGCAGAAGTAAGAAGGCAAAATGAAGAAATTTTTGCGCGATGCGTTGTGTTTTACTTCTGCATTCCGCATTCTTCCTTCTGGATTTAAAAATGAACGACCCCATCATTGACCTGCACAGCGACGATTATTTCATGGGCGAGGCGCTGCGCCAGGCCGCGAAGGCCTTTGAACAAGGCGAAGTGCCTGTCGGCGCACTCGTCGTGCGCGAAGGGCGAATCATCGCCCGCGCGTTCAACCAGGTCGAATTGCTGAAGGACGCCACGGCCCATGCCGAGATGCTGGCACTCACGCAGGCGGAAAATGCCGTGGGCGACTGGCGGCTGACGGATTGCACGCTTTATGTGACGAAGGAGCCGTGCCCGATGTGCGCGGGCGCGATTGTCCACACGCGGCTGGCGCGCGTCGTTTTTGGCGCAAGCGATGCGAAAGGCGGCGCGGCGGGCGGCGCGATGAACCTGCTTCAATTTCCGACGCTGAACCATCGTTGCGAAATCACCGCCGGCATCCGCGGCACGGAATGCAGCACGCTGCTGAAAAATTTCTTCGCGGCACAGCGGGCGGCGAAGAAAAAAGTGTAAGGCGAATGATGGTGGCGTGCCTTTCGAGATTACAAACTCGACCACAATAAATCGCAAACAAAAAACGAGGCATCCTTGCGGATGCCTCGTTCGTGTCTTAAGCAAGCCAGACGCGGTCAAGGATTCGGCATGTTGTAAGCCGGTTTTCCAGTAGGTCCATTGGTGCCGTTCAGGATGGCGGCTTGCAAAGCGGAAATGGATACTTGCTGCGCACTGCCATCAGCCAGCCCGATATCGCCATTTTTTTGGTGCAAGTCGGGGGCGGTCCAGGAAGCTTCTGATCCAGGATTGGGTTTTTGAGCTGTGGCTAAACTGCCGCTAGTCAGCATACTTGCTGCCGGACCAGTTCCAACCGCAGCGAGCACTCCCATGTTGCGGTCGCCGGTGAGAATCATTTGCGGATAAGCGTCAGCGGCGTCGCCATCTACAAAGTAGCTGAGATTGGTTGTGCCTGCAACGAAATTGTTGGAAGCATTGCGGCCGCTGTCCGATGGACAATACAAGACTTTTGCCGTGGACAGTTGATTCGACATGCAGTTAAAGGCGTTGGTCATGCCTAGCACTGAGACGCCTGTTGTTTCTTGCGCACTCCAACAATCTTGCTTCGCACCGCCGCCAGTCACATCCACCGCCATGGGATATTGATCGTTGTTGTCACCTTCCCAAGTCTTGAAGGCCAGCCCGATCTGGTGAATGTCATTGACGCAACTGATGCGCTGGGCTTTGCGCTTGGCGGCGGCGAGCGCCGGCAGGAGCATGGCCGCGAGGATTGCGATGATGGCGATGACGACGAGCAGCTCGATGAGCGTGAACGCCACTTTTTGTTTGTTCATTTTTTTCATACGTTGACAGCTTTTAAGTTTATGTTTTTTCGTCCGGGGACAGTCGGCAAACTTTACTTGAATCATGCCTGCTGTCAATTGGATTTCTGAAGTTTCTTTAGCACCACCCATGCCAACCGTGTTTTTTCCTGAAATTCAAGCAAAAGCGTGAACCGGTTTTCCGCATCATATCCAAAATGCGTGAAAATCTCACGCATCGCGCGTGAAATTCACGCATCAACTGACAACTGGTTCACAAAAATGATTGCTCTGTTGAAAACGCCACCGGGAAGAAATTGACCAGGCCAGTTTGGTTTTCGCGACTTGTTGTCGGGATAAACCGTAATTCCACCTCGAATCTTTCCATAGATGGACTTTCATCGCCAGTGCGTCCCGATTGTCAGTGCAGCACCTCCCATCGCACGCGATCAATGGCTGGATAATATTTTCACCGCGTCGGATGACAACACCAATGCGGTCCGGCAATTTCAACGCACCGCCAAGGGCGACTTCGCCAAGCTGCGGACGCTCCGCGCCGCGCTTTTTCCCGATGTTCCTTGAGAAAATCGTTCAGCCTGAGTTGCGCGGTTGACCACACCGTTGGGTGATTGCACCGTGCCGGAGAACGGCGGGTTTTCCAAAATGCAATCGAACTGCACTTCGTCCCATTTGTCTTCGCCGCCGCCGATGGAATCACACGGCACGATTGGCGACTGGTCAAATCCGTGCAGCACGGAGTTCATAGCGGCCATGCGGATGATGTCCTTGTCCGCCTCAAAAATGTGAATCATGCCGGACTGCAAAAATTTCCATTGCGACGGCTTGAGGCGGTCGCCCATGCCGCGTTTGACCGGCAGGCCGCAGGGCGGCGTGCGGAACTGCGCAGCCTTCTTCTGGCTGCCGAGGTCGTTGACGAGAATTTCAAACAGGTCGCCCTTCACGTCTGCAGCTTCGCCCAGCAAGTTCTGGCCTTTGAGCGTGTCCACGGCCTTGCGCGGCGTCGCGCCGTCCGGGATGACGACGGCGGAATCTTCAGACAAGCGCGGGCGGCGGGCTAGAGCGCGGGGTGCAGCGCGAGTTTCGGGAGCAACGGTTACAGATGTTTCACGCGATAAAACTGTTGCGGACCGGTGGCTCCGCACACTGCGTCAAATTGAGTTGAACCGAGCTGGTTGATGACGATGTTTGTGTCGCAGAATGGACTGCAACAATCAGCCGAGGATTGCAGCAGAAATGACGACGCGGTGTCGTTCGGTCCGCCAGTAAAATAAATCAATGCGTTGCCGTTGGTAAGAACGAGGCTGGTGATGACGGGTGGAGTGGCGGCAATGGCGGCGTTCGTCGTCCACGAAAGTGAAAAATTGTCCACGCCAAACGTATCGCGACTGCCGCTGCCGGTGCTGGCGCTCAAGGCGATGATTCTGATCCAGACATTTGAACCTTGATTATCCAGCGCCGTGCCCAGGGAAATATTCGTGTGGGTCGCACCGAACACGCCGGGATCGGTGTAAACCGCCAGCGGAATGAAATTGGTTGGATTGTTGCCGACAGCGTAATCCACGGTCCAGACGGTGGATCGCGATTGCACGGACAACATCAAAAAATCCAAGCCCAACTGAAAATTCGCCATGCCGGTCGTGTTCATGATGTTCAGGATAAACGCCGCGCCGGGATCGCCAAAAGCGCCTGTCTGCCGGACGCCCAAGGCGCGGTTGGTAATTGCGGCCTGGGTGCTTGCGCTTTCGGAACCGAGACAGGCCGTCCCCGCATTGTTGGTCAGCGAGGCGTAATTTCCGAAGGCTCCGGAGGAACCGCCCCAACTGGTGTGGTTTGTGGCAAAACCCGCCGCCGTTCCGGCATTGGTGGCATGGGCATTCGTGCAAACCATCCAGCCGGCTGGCAGGCCGGAATCGAGTCCATCGAAGTTCTGAACGTAGTTTGTTCCGGTGAGGGTTAACTGGGCTTGCGCGCCGAAGGGCAGGACAAGGGCTGCTCCCAACACGATCCATTTTCGTGCATTCATAATTTTACTTTCGAACCCGTCCGCTGACGGCAGGGAGTGCGGGAAATTTCATCGCCGTATTGCCCAGTCGCCATTGTTGCAGGCCTTTGAGACTTGGAGCGGACGTCCGTCCAAGTTTCCGCCTGTTTTTACCACCGGACATTTTAACAAAAATTGGCGGGCTGTCATTTGACATGTTTTGTCCTGCCGACAGCAATAACGGGTGTCCAGTCGCCTGCACTGCCGGGTCAGTGACAACCCGCCGGATAAATATTCGAGACCGGCTGAGAGGAAACAACACGGTCCGGCAACCAATCAAAGTTCCTTCTTTCGTCCGGCGGCGGCTTGTGGTGAAATCCCGCCATGCCTCGGGGACAGGGATTCAAATGTAATTTTCGCAGGTGCTTTGCCGAAACCTTCAGGGAATGGCGGCGCAGGAAAAGAATCCCCCTGAAACAAATCGCCGCCGAACTGGGCTTCTCCGTAGCCACCATCAGCAAATGGGAACGCGGCGAGCGGTTCCCCACCGGCCAGAATCTTG
>CAYPTV010000261.1:0-5021 GCA_964413505.1 uncultured Bifidobacteriaceae bacterium
AAAGGCGTCGTTTTCATCAGCAAAAAGCATAGCGCGAAGATTTTTGAATTGCTTGAAAGAAACGAACAGGCGGCCATCCAGCAGCTAATTGACGACGACAAGGCGGAAAAACTTTCCGCCAAAGATTTTAACGAAACATTTTTTACCGACCTTAAAAACGACCTGAAAATTCTCCACGCCATCCGCGACCACTGGGAAAAAATTACGCGCGATCCCAAATGGGAGAAATTTGCCGACGTTCTTAAAACCAAAGCCCATCTCAAAAAGGGCAAGCTCATCATCTTCACCGAATCAAAAGAGACCGCTGAATATCTGGCCGCGCAAATTGCGAAGGAAGTTGAACCCAAAGTCCTCGTCTTTACCGGCGTCTCGCATGAAAGCGTCCGTGCCGATGTCATCGCCAACTTCGACGCCAAGGTTCGCCATCCCAAGGACGACTATCGCATCCTCGTCGCCACGGAAGTATTGGCCGAAGGCGTGAACCTTCACCGCTCCAATGTCGTCATCAATTACGACATCCCGTGGAACCCGACTCGTCTCATCCAGCGCGTCGGGCGCGTCAACCGCGTGGACACCAAGTTCGACAAAATTTACACCTTCAACTTTTTCCCCACCAAAAAAAGCAATGACCTCATCAAGCTCCGCGAAGCTGCCGAGGCCAAAATCGCCGCCTTCATCGAAATGCTCGGCGCGGATGCAAAGCTCCTGACCGAAGGCGAGGACATTAAATCGCAAAATCTTTTCTCGCGCTTGAACTCCAAGGAAACCATCACCGGCGAAAATGCCGGTGAAGAAAGCGAATTGAAATACCTCGCCGAAATCCGCGAAGTCCGCGACAAGGACACTAATCTTTTCGAGCGCATCAAACACCTGCCGAAGAAAGCCCGTTCGACGCGGACTTTGGCTACCTATCCCGCCATGAAAAAATCTCCCGCGCTGTTCACCTATTTCCGCCGGGGCAAACTCGACAAGTTTTTCCTCGCGCCCTCGGCCAGTGCCGAATCCGGCGAGATTGACTTCTTCGCCGCCGCAAAAATCTTGAAACCCGCCGACACCAAGGAAGTCCGCCAGAACATCCCGCGCGAGTTTTACGATTTGCTTGACCAGAACAAACAGAACTTCCTTGCCGCGACCAGCGCGGAGGCGGCACAGGCCGAGTCAGCCCATCACGACCGCCACGCCGCGACCATTTTGAAACGGCTGCGTCCAAAGGAAGTCCGCCGTTGTCCGCAATTCACCGAGGACGACGAGGCGTTCGTCGGCAAGGTCATCCGGCTTCTCGAAGACGGCGCGCTGCCAAAGCGCACCACCATCAAGATCGCCGAAGCACTTCAAAAGGAAATTCAGCCGCTTGGAATCTTACGCATCTTGCGTCGTGGCATCCCGCGTGAATTTTTGCTGGCGGCTCACGCGCAGGCCACACACACCAGCACACCGCGCGAAGTCATTCTGTCGTCTTTCCTAGTTCCTGAAGCATGAACCTTGAACTCGCCCGCGACACCATCGAAAAAACTTTCCGCCAAAAGTTTGACGACGCCCGCTTTCTCTATTTTATCCGCAACCTTGTCAATCACCTTGATGAATCAGATGACAGAAAAAAGACCTGGACGAAGCAATTCATCAAGGCGGCGTTTCAAGATTATGTGAACCATTTCACACGGCTCGGCACATACAGCGACCCGGACGGTGAAAAGGTTGACGTGCTTGTAATTCATCTTCGCAAGGAAACCACTTTGGCGCGTGGCCGCGTGACGCTGCGAAATTTTGTTGCTGACTATCTTGCTACCGGACACGGACAGGGCAAGGCCGCAGTCATGGCCGCGTTTGTTTCCCCAGACGAAGACGACTGGCGTTTTTCCTTCGTCAAACTTGACTTCACATTTGAGAAAACTGATCTCGGTTTGGTAACGGAGAAACGACAGCTCACACCGGCTCGTCGTTACAGCTACCTCGTCGGAAAAAATGAAAACTGCCACACTGCACAAAAACAATTTCTAGCCCTGCTTGAAGCGCACGAGATAAATCCAACTGTGGCCCAGCTTGAAGCCGCGTTCAGTGTCGAGAAAGTCACCAGCGAATTCTACAAGCAGTATAAGATTCTGTTTGAGAAGACCCGCGATTCTTTGGCTGCATTCCTAAAATCTGCGTCAGCCATCAAAGTTCACTTTGACGAGCGTGGCATTGAGTGTGACGACTTCGCAAAAAAATTACTCGGTCAAATTGTCTTTCTCTACTTCCTGCAAAAGAAGGGCTGGTTCGGCGTCGAGCGCGGCAAGCCGTGGGGCAGCGGCAGCAAAGTTTTTATCCGGCATCTGTTCACGGAGCGCGCACACTTTGCCCATCTCGCCGCGCGAAAAGCCAAACGCGACTCAAATTTCTTCAACGACATCCTTGAACCGCTTTTTTATGACGCCATCGCCCGGCCACGGCTGGAAGAAGACCATTATTATCCGAGCTTTGATTGTAAAATCCCATTTCTAAACGGCGGTCTTTTTGAACCTCTTTACGGTTACAAATGGGACGAGACGGAAATCCTTTTGCCCGACACGCTGTTCGCCAATTCAGAACCTACTGGTGAGGAAAATGAAAAAGGCACTGGCATATTGGACGTATTTGACCGCTACAATTTCACCGTCAACGAAGCCGAGCCGCTGGAAAAAGAAGTTGCGGTTGATCCTGAAATGCTCGGTTTGGTTTTTGAGAATTTGCTGCCGGAAAACATCCGGCATTCCAGCGGCACTTACTACACGCCCCGCGTCATCGTTCATTATATGTGCCAACAGGCGTTGCTCCACTACCTGACGACACGCGCTGAGCCATTTTCCTTGCCTGCGCACAACGCCGACCAGCAAAATCAAATTGCAAAACTTGCGGAGCGCATCCTCGCGGCCAAGGCCAAAGCCGCCGACGCCGACGTAAGCAAATTGGAGCAAGAAATTGACGAATTGGTCTATGCGCTTTACGGCCTCACGCCCGAAGAAATCAAAATCGTGGAAGGCATCAACACATGAAACGTGACATGAATCTCATCCGGCTATTGTTGCTGCAAACCGAAGGCGAAGAACCAAAGCCAGACCTTTCCGCCTACACCAACGATCAGCGCATATATCATTCTGCGTTGCTCATTGAAGCCGGGCTGGTTGACGGCGAAATTATCAAAAACGGCACTGGCTATCCTGCCACGACAATCAGTTTGCGTTTGACTTGGGCTGGCCACGAATTTCTCGACGCCGCGCGCAGCGACACAATCTGGCACAAAGCCGGAGAACGCATTAAAAAATCTGGCGTGGATGTCACGCTTTCGCTGATGCAAGATATTCTCAAACAATCGCTCAAACAATCGCTCGGTTTGCCATGAGTTCGCTTAAACCAGAAAACGGATTGATTTTCCGCATCGCGCACATTGACAATGTGCCGTGGATTCTGGATCACGGCCTGCATTGCCGGAATACACCGGAGCGCGATCCGAATTATGTGGAAATCGGCAACCCGGAATTGATCCAAAAGCGCACCCACCGCGTTGTGCCCATTCCGCCCGGCGGCGTGTTGAGTGATTACATTCCGTTTTATTTTACGCCGCATTCGCCGATGCTGCTGAACATCAAGACCGGGCACAACGGCATCACGCAGCGGCCAATGAGTGAAATTGTCATCATGGTTTCCTCGCTGCCCGCACTCGCGGCTCAAAAAATTCCTTTTGTTTTCACCGACCGGCACGCCTATCTGCAAACGGCGACGCAGAATTTTTTCAGTGACCTCGCGCGGTTAGACCGCATCGCGTGGGATTTGCTGCAAAAACGAGATTTCAAACGTGATCTTAACGACCCCGGCAAATTCGAGCGTTATCAGGCTGAAGCACTGGTGCATCGGCACTTGCCGGTGGCCGGGTTGTCTGGCATCATCTGCCACGGTGACGCGCAAAAACAATTCTTGCAGGCCGAGGTTGAAAAACGGCGACAAACCTTGCAAGTTACGGTAAAACCAAGTTGCTATTTCTGATGATCCGCTACACCACAGGCAATTTGCTGGACGCCCAAGTTGAGGCACTCGTGAACACCGTCAACGAGATGGGTGTCATGGGCAAGGGCATCGCCTTGATGTTCCGCGAGGCATTTCCGGCCAACACCGCCGCTTACGAAGCTGCGTGCAAAAAGCGTGAAGTGCAGGTTGGGCGGATGTTCGTCACGGAGAACCGCGCGCTGACCGGCCCGCGCTGGATCATCAATTTTCCCACCAAAAAAAACTGGCGGCATCCCTCCAAATTCCAATGGGTGCAGGACGGTCTGGAAGATTTGAAGCGGGTGATTGCGGAAAAAAAAATCAAGTCCATCGCGCTGCCACCGTTGGGCTGCGGCAACGGCGGTCTGGAATGGGATCAAGTCCGCCCGGCGATTGAGGTGGCACTGTCATCATTGGTAGGCGTCAACGCCACGGTGTTTGAACCGACCAGCGCCTACCAGAACACCGCCAAGCGCGAGGGCTTGGATGAATTGACGCCCGCCCGCGCCATGATCGCGGAACTGGTGCGGCGGTATTCCATTCTCGGCATCGAATGCACGAATCTTGAAGTTCAAAAGCTGGCGTGGTTTCTCCAACGCACGATTGAATCGCTGCATCTGGACAATCCGCTCAAACTGAATTTCACGGCGAACAAATACGGCCCGTATGCCGACAACTTGCGGCATTTGTTAAACGGTCTTGATGGCAGTTATCTCCATTGCGAAAAACGCCTGTCTGACGCCGGGCCACTCGAACCGATCTGGTTTGAAGATTCCAAACGCGACAGCATCCGGGAATTTCTCTTTAGCGGCGCAGCCCGTAAATATCTGCCCGCATTGGAACGGACGGCAGACGTGATAGATGGCTTCGAGTCACCGCTGGGAATGGAACTTTTGGGAACGGTGGATTGGCTGCTGAACCGGGAGAAATGCGCCGCGACTGTTCCTGCATTGCGCGAGGGTTTAACACACTGGCCGGGTGGTCGTGACGCCGCCCAGCGCAAACAAAAACTTTTTACTGAT
>CAYPTV010000262.1:0-5018 GCA_964413505.1 uncultured Bifidobacteriaceae bacterium
TTTCGGTCATCACCCATTCGCTTTGGATGCTGTGCTCCGAAAGCACAATCAGCAGTCGGTCGTGAATTTGGATGGCCTCAAAAAGCTGCTCGTGAAGTTTTTTGCCACCCTTGAGGTCTTCCGATGCAAGCCACACGCGCATATTGGCCTCCCTCATGCGCGAATGCAGCCGCCGGGCAAATTCCTCGTCTTTGGTGGAATAGCTGATGAAACAGGAATGCCATTGTTTCGCAGGGCCGGTGCGGATTGAATTCACCAAGTCAACTATTTCTTCCGGCATGCCACAACCACGTAAAAAGTCTTTAGGAATTTGACCTTTTGACCTGAGAACGGTTTCGATTCCAATTGAGGATGGCCCGCCATGTCTAACTGCATCGAGTCCCGCTACTGCACTCAAATCAACATCAGCAAGAATTGTCTGCACAAAATCAGCACCGTGAAAATCGGCGCCTGTAAGAGATGCACTATAAAAATTGGTTCCCCAAAGTTTGGCATTACGGAGATTTGCATGATTAAGTTGCGTAAAACTGAGATTCGCGTCTTGAATGTTCGCGGATTCAAGATTCGCATAGATTAAATCTGCACAGAAAAGATTGGCCCCTCCGAGTTGGGCTTCACGTAAATCGATATTCTGAAGATTCGCATGGTCAAGTTTGCAATCGCTTAAGATTGTGCCAAACAAAATTGCCCCATACATATTAACTCCCGACAAGTCTGTTCCACTAAGATCGGGTATAACTTTTTGATTTTCATAACGCCACCCATTCCACGCCTCAACACCCGACAGCAGAAATTCCAAATGTTCAGGATTTGCCATAACTTACCTCCTTGAGTTTTCCGCCTCCAGGTCCTTTTTCAACCGGACGAAGGCAGATTCAAAGGCGTCGTGGTTTTTCCAGTTGGAAAAGTCCGGGATGAAATACTCGCGCACTTCCACCGCCAAATCCTTGCCGGTGTCGGCATCAAAACAAGTCCAGTCGCGCAAGGTTTCAAAATCGGTCAGCCGGATGGGAAACAGCTTGCGGCGCTCTTCCTTTTTCTCCACCTCGCGGGCTTTGCGGATTTCGGTCATCACCCATTCGCTTTGGATGCTGTGCTCCGAAAGCACAATCAGCAGTCGGTCGTGAATTTGGATGGCCTCAAAAAGCTGCTCGTGAAGTTTTTTGCCACCCTTGAGGTCTTCCGATGCAAGCCACACGCGCATATTGGCCTCCCTCATGCGCGAATGCAGCCGCCGGGCAAATTCCTCGTCTTTGGTGGAATGGCTGATGATGATGAAACAGGAATGGCATTGAATCGGCAATCCATTTCTAATTGAACGGGCAATATCAATAATTTCTTCCGGCGCACCGGAATCGCGAAGAAAAACGTCAGGTATTTGCCCGCGGGAAAGTAGCAGAGTATCAATCCCCACGCTTGAAGGACTTAGATGAACAACGGAATCCAAACCATATACAGCAGATAAATCAAGATTTGCGAGCACTGTCATTGAACAAAGTGATTCCGAAAAATTGGCACCATTCAAACTTGTCTTCCAAAATCGAGTTGCAATGAAATTGGCCTTCCTGAAGTCAGAATTTTCCAAGTTAGCTTGCGATAAATCCGCAAAAGCCATTGCAGATTCTCGAAAATCAACTTCGCGCATTCTAACTGCTGTCAGATTTGCTCCAGTGAAATCCGTTCCATAGCAGTTCGCACCGTCCATTTCAGCGAGCTTCAAATCTGCCCTATTTAAATCAAAAAGATTCAATTTGGCTTCATTGACATACAATCTTGCACGGCTTAAATCGGGAATTATATCGGGATTCTTTTTTCTCCAAGAATTCCACTCCTCTCTTCCTTTTCTTAGAATTTTCAGATGTTCGGGATTTGCCATATTTCACTTCTTTGAATTTTCAGCTTTCAAATCTTTCTTTAATCGTGCAAATGCGGATTCAAAGGAATCGTGGTTTTTCCAGTTGGAAAAGTCCGGGATGAAATACTCGCGCACTTCCACTGCCAAATCTTTGCCGGTGTCGGCATCAAAACAAGTCCAGTCGCGCAAGGTTTCAAAATCGGTCATCCGCCTTGCATTCGATGACAGCGTAAGGCTTCTTGCGCTCGTCATCGCGAAAGACCACCAAGTCCGCGCGGTCGCTGGGCGTGCGGTCGGGCACGGTGATTTCCACGCCGATTCGGGCCGGCTCGTAGCCGTTGCGGTAAATCAGTTCCGCCCAAAACTCGGCGCGGACTTGTTCCTCCGGATCGGCGTAGCGTTCGGTGTGGTTGACGGCGACGTAGAGGATTTTCTGCTGTTTGCCTTCGCCGGTAAGTTTGGCGTGGCCGTCGGTGATGGCGCGTTCGAGGTAGCTCATAGTTGAAACCCGTGTTCTGTGTTTGCTGGCGCGAGTGTGCGCGGGAAAGTGGGGCGCGTCAATTCCGAGTTCATCATCGTGGCATGGATTGCTGATGTTTAGGGAAGCCGGGGGGTTGTAAGCTGGAAGTTGGGAGATGGCAGTTGGGGGTTTGGGACAAAAGCTGAAATCTGTGTCCATCCGTGTCCATCTGTGGCTAAAATTTTTTTGCCGCTCCGGTTCCATCAAATCCCACGGTTGCACCAATTTCTAAACAGTTGGACGGTAACGCGAACCATCCTCCGAATTTTCATCACCGGCAGGTTGGGTTGCGCCGGTTACTTTTTGCAACGATTTGGCAATCAGCCAACCACCAAGTCACCAAGGCACAAAACCGTGACACGGATTGCACGGATCAACACGAATTTAATCTGTGACCATCTTTGGCAAAACTTGGTGTCTTCGTGTCTTGGTGGTTGATTGAACAGGCAGGCTTTTTCACCACCAAGGCACAAAGGTGTTTCAAAACTTCGCGTGCAGTTTCTGGGTTTCATTTTTGGACACTGGTGTCTTGGACCGGGACATTCCGTTGCGGCTTGTGCCAATCGTTCCCGGCCAAAATAAAATTTATTTGGATGAAATTCGCCCGGGTTTTTTGCGCAAAGATGAAGTGAATTGATTCAAAGATGTTGTGTTTTGAACCGGAACAACAGTGTTTTGGTTCAAAGACGTTTTTTTTTGCATCAGAACAACAGTGTTTTATTCCAAAACAACAGTGTTTTGGGCAAAAATCATCGTGTCCGGCTCCAAACTAAAGTGTTTTGCATATAACAACAGTGTTTTGTTCACGGGCAAAAGATTTTTCCCGCAAACAAACAGTGTTTTGTTCCAAAGTAAAAGTGTTTTGTCGCCAATTGAATTGTTTTGCCTGGAACACGAATCGTTTTGCCAGTTTTACGAAGTGTTTTGCGGGCGATGCCCTTTTGAATCCGCAGGTTTCGCATCCGAACGCAGATTTTCCAAATCGTTATCCGCGTCATCCGTGTCATCTGCCGAAAAAGCTTATCGAGGGCTTGTGAAACGTTTCACAAAGTTGGCATGGCCGATGCTTTTGTATTTTTCGTGCCGCGACAGACCCGCCCGTCGGTGTGTCCGTCGTCTTATTTCGAGGGAAAACTAGAACGGTTATGAAAAAATCAGTGGTTCGTGTCAGTTTGTCGTTTGTTACCCTGCCCAAAGACCAGTTGAACAGCTTCGCGATCCTGGTGATCGTGTGCATTCCAAAATGCGGCACGCTGTTCCCCAACCTCCCGATAACCGTTGCGGCGCTCACGCTGCTGCAAACGGCCTATCAGGCCGCCATGACCGCCGCCGCAGTGGGCGGCAACAAGGAAACCGCCGCGCTGGCGGAGGCGCGCGGCGACCTGATGGCTGCGCTGCGCCAGACAGCCTCATACATCCAGAGCATCCCCGGCATCACGGAATCGCAGGTGCTGACATCGGGGTTTGACGTGGTGACTTGGAGCAAAACCAAGATCACGCTGGTCGCGCCGGACGGGATCAGCCTGGACAACTCCATCTCCGGGCAGTTGGGTGTCTCGTTGCAGTCGGTGGCGGGTGCCAAGGCGTATCATGTGCAGTATTGCACGGGCACGGGCGCGTGGGTGGACGTGGGCATCTGGCCCAACACCAAGGGCATCGTCATCCTGAACCTCACGCCGGGGACGGTCTATGGCGTGCGCATCCGGGGCATCGGCGGTTCCACGCAATACGGCCCCTGGAGCGCGACCGTTTCATTGATGTGCATCTGACAGGATTAGTTGAGGGTTGAGGGCTGCGGCGCGGCTCGAATCCATCAACTCTCAACCAACGACCCTCAACTTCTATTTGCCACTGGTAGAGCCAGACGCAAACCGGACGATGGTCAAGCGGCCAGGGCACGCAAACTCGGAGTTTGTCTGGCCGCCCATCGCCCGGTCCTTGCGGACGGCCACTGCTTGCGCAGGGGCACCATGAGCATGATGAGGAGGAAGAAAAGGCAGATTCCGATTTTTCAGATACGATCTAAACCGCAAGCGGATAACGGAGGCTATTTAAGCGGATGAAAAGCCAACTTATATCGGCTGCCATGTGGGTGTGCAACCGACGGCGCGCACGGAGCAACGCGCCCTGCCCAGAAAGTTTGTTAACTCGTAACTGTATAATCCCGGAATAAACAGGCATTTTGGGATTGCAATTATTAGGAAATTGGCTAAAAAGGACAAAGTCGTCCAAGCCAGTTAAACCTAAACAGGAGAATACCATGAGACTTCCAAAAGCTGTCACATTGATAGTATGCATCCTGACGCTGTGGCTGGTCGTGCCGGGCGCGCACGCCCAGGCCATCAGCGCCCTGACGGTTCTCCATAATTTTGGCGTCAGCAACGAGCCTCCTGAAAATCTCTCCGCGCCCGTGGTGCAGGGGCCGGACGGCACGCTGTATGGAACATCAGCGCAGGGAGGAATCAATAATGACGGCACCGTCTTCAAGATTCAGACCAATGGCACGGGTTTGACCGTGCTGAAGGAATTCACCAATTCGCCCGATGGACAAAATCCGCAGGCAGGCCTGGTCTTGTCCGGCAGCGCCCTGTATGGAACAACGAGGGGCGGCGGGGCTTATGGCCTCGGCACGGTGTTTGCCGT
>CAYPTV010000263.1:0-5008 GCA_964413505.1 uncultured Bifidobacteriaceae bacterium
CAAATCTGAAATCTCAAATCTGAAATCTCAAATCTGAAATCTCAAATCTGAAATCCTGAAATGACCTATCAGCGTTTTGAAGATCTGCCGGTCTGGAAGGAGGCCATCGGCCTGGCGGAAAAGATTTACGCGCTGACCGGCGACAAGGCGTTCGGCCCGCAACACAGCCTGCGCGACCAGTTGGAGCGCGCGGCGGTGTCCGTCTCCAACAACGTGGCGGAGGGATTCGAGCGTGGCACCACATCGGAATTGCTGGCGTTTCTTTACATCGCGCGCGGTTCGGCGGGCGAAGTGCGCTCCATGCTGTGCCTCCTGGAACGGCTCGCGCGCTTCACGCATTTGAAATCTGAAATTTCAAATTTGAAATCCATCGCCGAATCCTGCTCGCGGCAGTTGCGCGCGTGGGCGGCGAACTTGCAGGAATCGCCCATTGCCGGCCAGCGGCGGTTGACGCAGGCATCGCGGCGGAATTCCGAGCAGCAACAGCGCGCGGACGCCTTCACGCGCAAGTTGAAGGAGAATTTCAAGCCCGCGCCATTCCCCAACCCGCCCAAGCCTGAATCGAAAATTTGAAATTTGAAATTTCAAATCTCAAATCTCAAATCTCAACTTTGAAATATGAAATCTCAAATCCCCAAAACCGCCGCCCGTCAACGGGGACGCACTTCCAATTCGTGTCAATTTGTGCAAGGCAAGATGGAAAACAGAGTGGATTGACATGAGCGACTTCATTCCCATGAACGAACTGGACCGGGCCATCAAGGCGATGGCGCGGTCGCAGGCCGGCTTTCCCGATTTCTGCCGCGCGTTGTGCAAGGGCGAGTTGTGGGCGCTCATACCGTTCCATCCGGAGATTGAAGGCGAGATGCTGGAGATCAAGAACGGCGCACCCTTCCCGTTCGCCCTGCTGCGCGAAGAAAAAGGCGATGCGGTGCCGGTGTTTTCCTCGGAGGAGCGGGCGGATGAAGGGCTGGCGAAGGGCCGTGTTCCGGCGCGCAAGTATTCAGTCTGCACGATGCCAGCGATGCAGTTGCTGGAGATTCTCGGCAGCACCAAGTTTGGCGCGGTCATCAACAAGGGATGCGCCACGGGTTCCATCACCATCTGGCCGGACTTGATGCGCGACCTGGCCAATGGCGAGGCGCTGCGGGTCACGGGAGTGAACAAGACCGGGCGAGAGCACTTCAAGCTCGACATCTTGAACCCGGCGAATTACCCGACGGAAATGGTCCAGCGGGCGTTTGAATTCATGCGGCGGCACGGGAATTTCCGGGCGGCGTGGGTGTTCGGCAAAAAATCGTCAGGCCTGCCGCGCTATCAGCTCCTGATCCTGATGGACCCGCGCGAGGATGTGATTTTCCATGACCTGAACCTCACGGTGCATGTGTGTCACACCAAAACCTATGAGACAGACATGGGTTTGCTGGATGAGAAGGACCCTGCCTATATCGAAAGCCTGTTCCGTCAGGCCGCGCCGTTTTATGTGGCGGCGGATTATCAGCGTCCGCCGGGCGCGAAGGTTTAGTGCCCGCCCGATTACGCGGCAACAGCACCCCGATGCCGGAACCGGAACCGCCCGCGCCCGTCACGGCTGATCCTGGTCTGGCGACTGCGCCGCCGGAGCAGTTGAAATTGGGCGAAAAAAACACCGCACCAATAGCGAGCGATTCGATAAATCCGGACCCCTAAATTAGTGTCGGATTGTTATGGATATCGCAGCCTGTAGAAATTCTTTCCCGTGGCGGGCGAAATGGTGACGTGGTTTTTCCCGCCCGGATTGATGACGTTGACCCAATTGGTCGTGGCGAGGTTTGAATTGTTTTGTAGAAGATAACCGGGCCACGCAGGCAGCCATGAAATGAGCACGGCATGGGAGTTTGTGAGTTGAATTTGCAGCTTTGGCGGGTTGCCTGAATTCAGCAGCACGTTCAGGGTGTTGACATTGTAATTCGCGCTTAACAAATCCGGGGCGCCGTCGTCATTCACATCTGCGGCTGTAACAAAAACGGGTCCGTTATCAGTGTTGTTGGTGGCATTGGAGCCAAAAATGCCGCTGCCGTTGTTGGTAAGTATTGTCAAGGTGCTATCACCATAATTCGCGGTAATCAGGTCCGGAGAGCCGTCGCCATCTATATCTGCCGCTACAACACACACGGGGCTGGACCCGACGTTGTAGGTGGCATTGGAGCTAAAAATGCCGATTCCGTTATTCGTCAAAACTGTCACAGTATTGTCATAAACATTTGCAGTGATCAAATCCGGGGATCCATCACCGTTCACATCCGCCGTTGCAATAAAAACATCACCATTTCCGACGGCGTAGACGGCATTGGAGCCAAAAATGCCGCTTCCATCGTTAGTCAGCACTATCAAATAGTTGCCGCCAAAATTCGCAATCAAATCCACGTTGCCGTCTCCATTGACATCCGCAGCCACGACGGATTGGGGATTGAGTCCGACGCTGTAAGTGGCATTGGAGCCAAAGCCGCCGCTTCCATTATTCGTCAACACTGTCAAAGTGTTGTCGCCGTAATTTGCGCTGATCAAATCCGGGGATTTATCACCGTTCACATCCGCCACCGCGATGCCGTTGGGCGATTGTCCCACTGCATTCGAGGAGGAAAATGTGAACGTCCCGTTTCCATTGTTGGTCAGAATGGTCAAAGTATTGTCACCGGAATTTGCGCTGATCAAGTCAAGCTTGCCATTGCCATTTACATCCACCGCTACGACCGAAACCGGCGTCATGCCCACGGTGTAAGTGGCATTGGAAATAAAAGAACCGCTCCCGTTATTGGTCAGCACCGTCAGGGTGTTGTCACCGTTATTTGCACAGATCAAGTCCGGTTTGCCGTCGCCTTTTAAATCTGCCACCGCGATTCCAGCAGGGGAATTTCCCACTGGGTATGAGTAAGAATTTGTAAAAATCTGTGCGCTGGACCGATGCGCACAAGCCAGAAAAGCCAGCATGGACAAAATTACGGTGTTCCATCTGATAAAAGTTGTCTTCATAAAAGCATAGGTTGATTCAAGACTCTCCTAGACTGAAACAAAGAACAGCCGAAAAAAGCAAGCAGATTATTTAAGTCTGCACCCTGATTTTTTCGCACGAAACAGGTTTGATTCTTCATTCGCAATTCTTCATTCTTCATTCGCTTGAACATTCCCGGACATCGAAAGGCGATTGACAAGCTGGACGCGGACATCGTCCGGCTGCTCAACGAGCGCACGCGCCACGTGCTCGCCATCGGCGACATCAAGCTCGCGGCGGGCGAGGAGATTTACGCGCCGCATCGCGAACGCGCTGTGTTCGAGCGCGTCTGCGCGTCCAACGCCGGGCCGATGACCGACGAGCAGTTGCGCGCGATCTACCGCGAAATCATGTCCAGCGCGCTCGCGCTCGAAAAGACCATGACCATCGCGTATCTCGGCCCGGAGGCGACGTTCACGCATCAGGCGGCCATCCGCCGGTTCGGTTCGAGCCTGCGCTACGCATCGCAAAAAACCATCGCGGACGTTTTCACCGAGGTCGCCAAGAACCGCGCGGATTACGGCGTGGTGCCCGTGGAAAATTCCACCGAAGGCGTCGTCACGCACACGCTCGACATGTTCGTGGACAGCGATCTGAAAATCGTTTCGCAGATTGTTTTGAAGGTGCAGCAGTGTCTGTTGAGCAATTCGCCGCGCTCGAAAATTCAAAAGCTTTACGGACATCCGCAATCGCTCGCGCAATGCCGTGGCTGGATTCAAAATCATCTGCCGCGCGTGGAAATCATTGAGACGTCGTCCAACGCGCGTTCGGCGGAACTCGCCGCGAAGGAAAAAAGCACGGCGGCCATCGCCGGAATTTTGGCGGCGGAAAAATACAAATTACAAATCTTGGAGCAGGACATCCAGGACAACACCGCGAACGCCACGCGCTTTCTTGTTCTCGGCCGCCAATGCAGCCCACCCACGGGCAACGACCGCACGAGCCTGATGGTGAGCGTTTCCGACAAAGTTGGAGCGTTGCACGAGGCCATCGCCGCGTTCCGCCGCAACAAGATCAACATGACGAAGATCGAATCGCGTCCGAGCAAGCGCAAGGCGTGGGAGTATTTTTTCTTCATTGATTGCGACGGACACGCGCAGGATAAAAAGGTTGCTCGGGCGATTCAAATTCTCGGCGCGCACTGCAATTTTGTAAAAGTGCTAGGCTCTTATCCGAACACGGAATAGTTTAACCTGGAGTTTTATGTCAGACCAAGCGACCGCCAATGAGTTTTTCATCTGGGGTATTGACTTTGCCGCCTACGGTCCGGTGGAGCTGTCAACGCTCATTGATTGGATCAAGGACGGGCGCGTGCTGGCCGAGACATGGGTTTTCACCGGACGCACCGGAAGCTGGCTGCGTGCGGCGGAAATTCCAGAGCTTGTCAAACTCAAGGTATTTCTCGATCCCATATCGGCGACGGAATTTTCCATCGCGGTTTCTTCCGCAGGCATCAAGCCCGGCTCGTTGCGGCGCATCAAAATCCTGGCCAGCTTGAACGACGCGCAGCTTGCGCATCTGGCGCAGTTCATGGAAATGGAACGACTGCCGCAATGGGCGGTGGTGGTCAAGCAGGGCGATCCCGGCGACGCGATGTATCTCATCATTGACGGCGAGCTGCGCGCGCGGATAACGAGCGGCGGCAAGGAAACCATTCTGGCGACGTTCGGGGCGGGCGATTTTTTCGGCGACATGGCGCTGTTCGACAACGGGCCGCGCTCGGCGGACGTGGTCGCCAACAAGGACAGCACGGTGTTGAAGCTGTCCACGATCGCGTTTGAACGGCTGGTGCGGGAAGCGCCCGACGTGGCCGCGCCATTTTTGCAGGCCGCCGCCAAAACTCTCGCGGCGCGGATTCGAACCGACAACAAACGTCTCGACCGCGTCACGCAGCAGTTCACCGCCAGCAGATAAACAAACTGAAGCCGACCGAAGAATTTTGCTTCTTGGTTGAAACGAGTCAATTTTAACGGCATT
>CAYPTV010000264.1:0-4991 GCA_964413505.1 uncultured Bifidobacteriaceae bacterium
CACGGTCAGCCTCGTGGAGGGTGTGCTTGGCAAAGACCATGCCTTGACCGTCAAACTCCGCGGCCTCCGCGCCGACTTGATCGGCAACCAAGGCTCCGGCGACACTCCCGAACCTGCCCCTGCCGCCAAAACACCCTGAAATCCGGCCAGCCGGATTTTCATTGTAGCGGCGGTCTATTGACCGCCGCTCTTTTTTGAAAGGTAGGGCGGTCAGTCCCCTGACCGCCGTGGCGTGGCTTGACAACCGAGCGGCGCGCACGGAGTGTCGCGCCCTACCTGAAAGCCTGTTTTTGCCAAAAATGGCTGGTCGCCGACCATCTCCGGCAGGTCGTTTGACAGAATACCTGGGTCGTTTGCCATCTCCGGCAGGTATTTTGCCATTCTACCGAGGTCGTTTGGCATCTCCGGCAGGTATTTTGCCAAAATACCAAGGTCGTTTGCCATCTCCGCCAGGTCGTTTGGCATTCTACCGAGGTCGTTTGATAAACGACCTGCCGGATTTGCCATTCTACCGGGGTGGTTTGTCAAAATACATGGGTAGTTTGATAAAATACCGAGGTTTTTGCAAAATCCACCTCTTTTCGGACGGAAAAAGCCTGCTTCACTGCACCTGTCTGATCCGGTAGAAGCGCTGCTGATAATTGGTGGCCGCGCCGTCATTGAACTGCCATGTGCCGTCGGGGCCGATTGTGTTGGTGGCGATGGCCTGCCAGACGGTGGCGGGGGTCAGATCAGCTTTCACTTCCAGCACATAGGTGTGTCCGGGCGCGCCGCCGAGGCTCAAATTAAACCCGCCGCCGGGCGACGCCACCGTTCCGTGAAACGCCGGGGGCGGCAAGGTCACCGTCAGCGTCACCACCGCGCTGGTCGTCGCCCCGCCGGTTCCGCTGGCGACGACGGAATAATTCCCGGCATTCGTGGGGTCAACGGAATTGACCGCCAGCGCCCAGTTGGTCGCGTTTGTCAGAACGGCGCTGTTGAAAAACCATTGGTAGGCGAGCGGCGTGCAGGCGGCGGCGACGACGCTGAAAGTCGCCGTCGTGCCGTCAAGGTTCGTCTGGCTCTGCGGCTGGATCAAAATGACCGGCGGCGTCTCGTCGGCGACGACAATCGTGTTGGTGGAACAGGAAGTGTTGCCGGAGGCGTCGGCGACGCTGATGACAACGGTGTTTGTGCCAAGCTGCAAAATGGAATTGTTCGTCGGCGTTTCGGAAATGATCAGCGCCCCGGACAAATCCGTGGCCAGGATGTAATTGGTGCCGGTCACGTCGGGCATTGGCGCGGTGCAGTTGGTGTCTGCGGCCAGGACAAGGTTGGTGAAGCTCCACAGGATTGTCGGCGGCGTGGTGTCCTGCACGACGACGGTGCGGGTGGCGGTGGCGATGTTGCCGTTGCCGTCGTTTGCAGTGTAAGTGACGGTGTTGGTGCCGGTGGAATTGACGTTGACCGCGCCGCCGGCGATGACGCCGACCGCCCCGGCGCAAAGATCGGTGGCCGAGGCGCCGGGATCGGTGAACGCGCCGCCGAGTTCGACATACATGGGATTGGCTCCGTTGAGCGTGATGACGGGCGGGAGCGTGTCCTGAACCGCCAGCACGACGCTGTTGGTGACGCCGCCGTAAAGATTTGTGGCGATGATGCCGACGGTGTGATTGGGCATGTGGATGCCTGTCAGGGAAAGAGTGCTGTTGGTGGCGTTGGGAACGGGCAAGCCGTCGAGGGTCCATTGCAGGCTGACGGGCGGCGCGCCGGTGACGGTGACGCTGAACGAGGCGCTGCCGCCGCACTGGATGCTTTGCGGGGCGGGCGGAACGGCGACGGCGGGCGGATAGAAATTACCCTGCGTGGCGACGAGCGAGGCGGTGTTGTTGGCCAGGGAGATTTCCGGCGTGACGGTGGCGACGTTCAAGGAATTGGTGAAGACGCCGCCGGAACCCGGCGCAACGGTGAGCGTGAAATTGGTGACGGTGCCCGCAGGCAGCAAGGCGGCGGAGAAAACGACATTGCCGGAGGAATAAACGCCGCCGGGCGCGGAAATGAACGTGGCATTGGCGGGGATGGTGTCGGTGGCCACAACGTCCGCCGCCGTCTGCGGGCCGAGATTGGTAACGGCGAGGGTATAAATCAGGTTCTGCCCCGACAGCAGCGACCCGGCGGCGAGCGACTGGCCGGCGGCGATGTCGGTGAACACGGGGAGGCAGATGCGGGAGCCGTCGGTGATGGAAATGGAGTCCACATGCCAGCCGACCGCGCCGGAGCCGGAGTTGCTGCTGTCGGTTCCGCAATTCCAGCGCAACTGGATGTTCTGGCCGGCGGCGGCGGCGGGAAGGTTGACGGAGACGGACTGCCAGCCGCCGGAACTGTTGACCCAGGCGGAGCGGCCGTTCAACGGATTGCTTGAGGAGGTGACGGACGCTTTGTAGCCGCCGGTGCTGAAACTTCCGCCCGCGGCGAGAATGTCGGTGAAGGCGCCGCTGCCAATCTTGATTTCCAAAACGCCGCCGTCGCGGTAGGGATGGCCGGAGCTTGAACGGTAATCGAAACTGTAATTGTGCCGGAAGGCAAGCTGGGCGTTGGTGCTGACGATGGGAATGGCGGGGGAAACGAGGGCGTTTTCGCCGGCGCTGGCGGCATCGGTGACGAAGGCGGAGTTGGGCGCGGTGTCATAGGAGGCGGCGGTGGTCGCCCAATTGTTGCCGGTGCCGGTGATGTTCGCCGTCGTCCAGCCCGACGGCAGGGCGGGCGCGGTGACGCCGTCGAAGTTCTGCGCGAAGGTCTGGGAGTGGTTGGTGGAAACGCCGCCGAGCGGAAGGGTGAATCCGGCGGTGCCCAGGTTGTTTGTGCCGTCCTGAAGCTGAAACACGGCAAGGAAATTGGAGCCGCAAGTTCCGGCGGCGGTGAAGGTGAAAGGCCGGCTGGCGGCACCGCCATAAGGGGCGATGGCACCGTAGGTCTGCGGAGCGCCGGGGGCCAGGACGCCGGCACCGGGCAGCAGGGTGGCGATGAGATTGCTTGTGGCGACGGTGCCGTCGTTTTGGAGGGTGAAGCTGACGGTGACGGTTTCGCCGGGGTTGATCATGCCGTTCGGCGGCGTGGCGCTTTCAGCGGTCAACGTCCAGGCTGCATTGGTGATGGCGATGAAATCCGGCGGCGGCACGAGGGCGTTGATGAGATTGATGCCGTTGGGGGTGCCGAGGCCGGTGCAAAGGTCGTAGCCGGGAACGGCATAAAAGGCGGAGGGGCTGCTGGGCCAGATGTTGTTGCCGGAGACGGTGTCGTGGAAAAGGGAGGTGTAGGCGTAGTTGGTGCTTGCGGCCAGGGCGTAAAGCGCGGGGTTGATGAAGCCCACGGGGGCGGCGCCGGTGAAGGCAGCCTGCTGGTTGATGAGCGCGGTGTAGGCGGCCCACAGCGGCGCGGCGCAACTCGTGCCGCCAAAGGTCGCGCTGGAGCCGTTGCCGTAAAGGACATCTACATTGTCCCCGGTCAGCGCCACGTCGGGAATGTTGCGGTAAAGGGTCGAGCCGCCGTTCGCCGCCATGCTGACATTGGTCTGCCAGCTTGGAATGGTGTAATAGCTGCTGATTCCCCCGCTGGTGCCGACATAGGCACCGGCACTTGAATCATA
This sequence comes from uncultured Bifidobacteriaceae bacterium, assembly GCA_964413505.1. Classification (GTDB taxonomy): domain Bacteria; phylum Verrucomicrobiota; class Verrucomicrobiia; order Limisphaerales; family UBA11358; genus UBA11358. Next base: position 3,626 of record CAYPTV010000264.1, read on the forward strand.
GCCCCAGTTCCAGACGGTCTCGGAAGAGTAGGCCGCGCCGCCGCCGGTTGTCAGGGTGGTGCCGCCAACCTGCGTGATGTAGGGGCTGCTGGAGGGCGTCGTGGAATTGGCGGAATTATCCACGTAGCCGGACGGGAAGGCGTCGCTGTCGCCGCAGGCGTTGAAATAGGATTGTCCCTGCGTCGCCATGTTTTTGAAAATGTTGTCGGTGGTCGTGGTCGGCCCGCCGCTCCAGCCCCAGGACGAACTTAAATTCTTCACCGTGTTGCTCGCCGCCATCGCATTCAAAATGTCGTTGGGAACGACGTTGTTCGGGTTGCCCTCAAAGACGATGATTTTCGCCAGGCCCGGTGCCATGGACATCGCCATCTCGATGTCCAGGGAGACTTCGCCGTTGCCGCTGTTGGCACCGGTGGTCGGCACGCCGTTGAACCCGTCAAGCAAGACCGTCTGGATGGGGATGTTCGCACGCCCGTTGCCCGCCGACGTCGCATAGGAGGAGATGTCGCTGGCGTAAAACCCGTCGAACTGCAACAGCCCCACCACTTGTCCCGCGCCCGTCAAGGAGGTTCCCGGCACATAGGCATTGCGGAAATCATTTCCGAAATAGGCGCCGCTGCCGTTCGGCGCGGAGCCGCCTTGCGGCGCGATGTTCACATTGTCGCGCCTGTGCAGTTTCGGATGCGGCCGGCCATAATCGCTCAAGCCCTGAATGTCCGCCACCTGCAAAGCCGCGTCCACCGAAGGCTCCGTGTCCGGCGCGAAGAAATCCCGCGCCTCCGTCGGATGCCGGTAAGTCCGCAGCGTGATGTGAAAGGCGCTTTCCACCGCCGCCGCCGGTCCCGCCACGTCCAGCAGCAGGCGATTCCCATAGGTGGCGGTGATGACGAAACCGTTCGTGCGGGCAAATTCCATCACGGCGGCATAATCCGATTCCGTCGGCCCGAACCGCGCGGCAAATTCCTCCGGCGAAAGATATTTCCGATAATTGGCGCTGGCCGGATCGTAAAGCTGGCGGAGAAATTCATCCAAGCCGGCCGGGTCTCGCGGCGGCAGGCCGATGGCCAGCCTCAATTGATTGGTGCCCGGCACCCGGCCTGTCGGCTGAAGATTATATCTAGCAATCGCCGCCGGGACATGGCCGCGCAAAACCTGTCTTGGCGCTGTCTGTGCAAATGCCGGAAAAGTGAACAACAGCGCAACGACAATGATTGTCGGACAATAAAACTTCTGGAATTTGGACGAGCCGCCGTGAATCACACTTTCATTTTCGCAGACTTCGCTTCAGCCGTCAAATGCGCACAAAAAGGCTGGCCCGCGCGCTTTCCGCTTTCCGCCTTCCGCTTTCCGCTTTAACTTCATTGCG
>CAYPTV010000265.1:0-4969 GCA_964413505.1 uncultured Bifidobacteriaceae bacterium
AAAAATATGAAACCCTTCACTTAACCCTTGACTCATGAACCCTCATAGGAGGCTGACGGACTCTCATTTCTTGGTCAATGAGTCTGCCAAAGTGTTGGCATCTTTCAAAGAGGTAAAAATATAGGCTGTAAAGCTTGGCCAGAAATGTTCTGGTGCCTCTAAATCACAAAGCAATAATCTACCATTTGCGTATAAATTAATGTTCTGTCGCGCATACTTCTTGCCGAAAGGCTCGTATCGCTTGACACAATCTTCTGTTAATACTAACACGATTTCTGCCGCATGGTCAGGCTGAGTGGATGGCTTCACGACGGCTGATACGACATCGGCAGAGTGAATATCAAAACGTGGAACTGAAGATGTAGTCAGATGAGCACAACCTACCAGTAAAATAACTGACAAAAAGATCAATGATGTGATTTTCATAAAAGCTAGTCAGCCTAACAATGATTTGACCGCAGAGCGTGCACGGTGGTTTTCTCGACGGCCTTTGTTGGCATGGGTTTATCAAAGCGGACTTGTGAATTTCTGTCAAAGATTATCGCTGGCTCCGGCCTCTTTTTAGAAACCATCATTCCGACCGGGTCAATTTAAGCGGCCTGGCGGTGAGGGCCATTTTCTCCTTCCTCGTTTGCTCGCTGGAGAACACGCAGAACTCTCCCTCCGTAGCCACTCCGCCTTTGAAAAGGCCGTCGTTGTAATTCAACGGCATCATCACGCGCCCGCGCTTGATGCCTTCAGCCGCCACGATGACGCCGTCGAGACCGGCCGTGATAATATAGTCGCTCCATAGATTCAATTTGCGGCCCAGCCAGCCGCGATTCGACACGAAACGCCCGTCCGTGAGCCTGGCGTCACCCACCGTGCCGGTCACGTTCCCGTCCGCATGAAGCTCCAGCTTCACGACCAGGTTCTTTTGCTGGCACCACGAGACAATGATCCGCGCATCCCCTTCCCAATGGCCGGCCATCGCCGGTGTGACGGTGCTATCGCTCGCGCAAGAAGTCAAAGCCGTCAGCAGCACGGTCAGCACTGCAATCAATCCGGGATGAGATTTTGTTTTCATAATTCGCATTTACCGTCCGGCGGCCCTCATGCGCATCACCACATAAATGAGGATGAGCACCACCAGCAAAATTTTCACAATCAACATCAAATGCTTCATTGTGCTTTAATTCAATCGAGCCGGGCGCGCTTCAGGGAACACGCCCGGCCCTTTTCGCCCCCCTTTAAGGTTGCGCCGCGACCGTCACCAGCAACGGCCGGCTGTCCACATACGGCGGGACAATTTTCATCATTGATCCTTTGTCTGAAAGACCAGGAGATAGGGCACGGCGGAATGACCCTGCTGATCCTTGAAGCCGTGAAAGTTCTGGCTGTTGATCCAATAACCATACGTCTTGTTTGGTTCGAGCTTCACCGTGAACACGCAGGTTCTTTGATCACCATCGTATTTGGGTTTGCCCGCAGGTTCGGGGGTTGAATCCTTCCAGGCCGACGACCAGCTCCACGACTTGTCGGCCATCGCCTTGCTGAATGTGACCCGGACTTCAACCACACCCGGCGCGACATCCTTGCTGCCGGCTTCCGGCACGGTTTTAATCACCACCGGCGCCACCGAATCCACATCCTGAGCCTGGATTGCACCGGACAGAAACTGGCAGAGCGCGGCAACGATGATTGTTCTTAAAAATGTTTTCATAATTTTGATCTCCTAAGGTTGCGCCGCGACGGTCACCACGTCGCTCATCAGGCCGATCTCGGCTTTGCCGATGAAGAAGACCGCGCGGTAATGGCGCGTCTCCGGTTTGCCCGCCACCTGCAACGGCCGGTTGTCCACATACGGCGAATGCGTCTCGCTCGCCAGCAGGGTGAACCCCGCGTCGCTGTCGAGCTTGGACTGGATGTGGACGCCCTCGGCGAGCTTTTTGTTGAAACCCAGTTCCACCACGCCGGAGGTCTTGACATTGGCGTTCAATGACGGCGCCTCCTGCGTCATGTCCGTGGGATCGTCCGGGCCTTCGATGCCCATGAGCTTGCCCTGGGGGACGGTGTAGGCGGCGTTGTTTTTGACGTTTTTGATCATGGGCCGCGCGTGGGTCTTGCTCGTGGCGATGGCCGCGTTCAAATCGGCATGGGCGGCGCTGGCAGCCTTGTCGGCGGCGTTGGCCACGGTCATTTTGGCATGAATGGCCGTGTTATCGGACGCTATTGCCGTCACATCTTCCACCGTCACGCCCGGCACGGCGACGGTGGCGGTGGCTTTGAGGTTGTCGTGCCACAGGACATATTGAGCCTGTTGAGGTGGCATGAATGGTTTTTTCTTCATAATTTATTGATTTTTATTTGTTTACTGTAGTTTTTGCGGTGTTTTGGAAGGAAATCAGGGGGATAAAAGCCATTTTTTCACGGATAAAAGCTGTTCTTTTCGGGGAAAAAGTCATTTTTTTTACGGGATAGAGCAGCTCTATCACGAATAAAAGTCATTTTTTTCCGGGTAAGAGTTGCTTTTATATGGGAAAAAACGTCTCCCAACCGGAAAACAGCCGTTCCGACGCGGGCGGCAGCACGGCAGCGAGGAACGATGGAACGACTCTGTCGGGTGGGGGTGAAGCTTAAACGCCCGGCGGAAAAAAGCCACTGCGCCATGCAGGCACTTGAATCCATAACCGGACGACTTTGACAGGCGCGGCGGAAATTGCTCTCCCTATTTTGGAAAAAGCTTCGCTTTTTTTGCCGCCAAAAAGAATCAAATTACGGACGCTTTGCGTGGAAAAATGGGGGAGCGCAGCCGCCCCGGCTGTATTTCGGCGCGGCAATGCCGAGGCGATGGATGAGGTCGGTGGGCATGATTATTCAACCAATAAATTTGATCACGGTTCAAAGAAAAATCCGCCAATGTTTCAAGAACCTTGGCGGATTAATCGTTGTATATTTTACTTCTTCTTCCCAAGCACCTTCGCCGCGACCTTCAGGCGGAGGGCGTTGAGCCGGATGAAGCCGGTGGCGTCGTCCTGGTTGTAGTCCTTGGTCGGGTCGGCTTCCATGGTGGCGATGCGCGGGTTGTAGAGGCTCACGTGGGATTTGCGGCCGGAGACCATGATGTTGCCCTTGTAGAGCTTCACGCGCACGGTGCCGGTGACGTTCTTCTGGCTCTCGGTCACGTAGGCCTGCAATGCGAGCCGTTCGGGCGCATACCAGAAGCCGTTATAGACCAGCTCGGCATATTTGGGAATGAGCGCGTCGCGCTGGTGCATGACCTCGCGGTCCATCGTGAGCGATTCCATCTGGCGATGCGCGAAATGCAGGATGGCGCCGCCGGGCGTCTCATATACGCCGCGCGATTTCATGCCGACGAAGCGGTTCTCCACCATGTCCACGCGGCCCACGCCGTGCCTGCCGCCGAGCTTGTTCAACTCTTTCATCACGCCGAGGGGGTTCAGCTTCTTGCCGTTCACCGCCACGCAGTTGCCCTTGACGAAGTCAAGCTCGACGAACTGCGCCTTATCCGGCGCGTCCTCGGGCAGCACGGAGAGGGTGGTGAAGTAACCGCGGTTCTTCAGGTTGTAGGAATCGAACCACGGGTCTTCGAGGATGCCCGCCTCGTAGGAAATGTGCAGGAGGTTGCGGTCCATGGAATACGGCTTCTTGGCGCTGGCCTGGACGGGAATCTTATGCTTGGCACAGTAGTCAATCATCTCCTGCCGTCCGGGGAACTGGCTGCGAAAGGACGAGTCGCGCCACGGGGCGATGACATCCAGGTTCGGCGCGAGCGCGGCGGCGGTCAGCTCAAAGCGGACCTGGTCGTTGCCCTTGCCGGTGGCACCGTGCGCAATGGCGTCGGCTTTTTCTTTCTTGGCGATCTCGACCATGCGCTTGGCGATGAGCGGCCGCGCGATGCTGGTGCCGAGGAAATACTGCCCTTCGTAAATGGCGCCGGCCTGGATGATGGGATAGATGAAGTCGCGCGCGAATTCCTCCTGCAGGTTGTCAATGTAGATTTTGGATGCGCCGGTCTTGATGGCCTTGGCTTCGAGACCCTTGAGTTCGTCTTCCTGCCCGATGTCGGCGCAGAAGGCGATCATCTGGGCGTCGTATTTTTCCTTGATCCAGGAAAGCAGCACCGAGGTGTCGAGGCCGCCGGAGTAGGCTAAAATAATTTTCATCGGGGAATTAAACCGCTAATGGGAAGGAAACGCAAAGTGGAAATGAACCGGACTATTGCGGAACCGTGGCGGCGCTTCTTAATTTTGCCGCGTCCTGATCGTCGTTGATGAATGGAAAAATTTCCGCGTGTCCGTCGGCAAAGGTCAACGGGTATCCAGTTTTATGCCTCAGGGCGGGCTGATCTTCAAAACCCTCCGCCGGATTCATGACGGTCACAAACATGGCGTCGTTGATGGTGCTCGCGTCCTCATCAATGAAGACAAACATTTGCGATGGCGTCGCGATGCTGGATTCGGTTTGAAACAGGCGATGAGCGGTGTCGAGGTCATTGGAATTGACGCTGACAAACGGCACGCCGTTCATCCAGTTGTTCATCGAATAGCTACGAACATAAGGCACTCCGTTTTCCGTCCGTGAATCCGCTGGGCAGCGATAAATCGCGGCAGATTTGCTGCAAGGAAACAGGGTGCCGCGCGAGATGGCGTTTTGATTGGTGGCATCCAAAACGCCAGCGTCAACTACGCCAAATGGATCGGGCCAGTTTGTAGGACACGAGACGCCGAGCACCCAGGCATTTGAGTTGCCGGTGCCGCGCGAAATAAACGGAAAGCATGAGGGAATTTTTTCCCCGCTCTCGCCGTTGTAAATCGTCCATGCTGTGGCGAGCTGTTTAAGATTGCTCATGCAGGAAGTTTTCTGCGCGTTCCTCTTTGCGGATGAAAGGGCCGGCATCAGCAGCGCCGCGAGAATCGCGATGATGGCGATGACCACGAGCAGTTCGATGAGCGTGAACGCCCGGCGA
>CAYPTV010000266.1:0-4965 GCA_964413505.1 uncultured Bifidobacteriaceae bacterium
ATGACGCAGCCGGTGTGGCCGGTCCAATGTTCCGCGTCGAGCGCGGAATCATTTTCCGGCAAGATCGGATCGCCGCCGTTTCCAAAAATGCTTTCGACGAAATCCAGGTTGCTCACGAGGTTTCCCGGGACAAAAAACCGCACTTCCATCGTTTTCTCGGACGTGAATCCGGGAACTTCCGGGCAGACAATCGGGCGCAGCAGCAGCGAGACGAAACATTCCGCCGGCTGCGGCTGCGTGGCGGTGAACGGCAGGCGCATCAGGCTGCGCGGCGGATTGAGCGCGAGCGCGAGCATTTTGCCGAAGACGTTTTTCGGCACGGCAAGCTTGTCGTCGGGAATCGGCAGGCCGCCCTCGGTGACGTGGAAAATGCCCTGCGTCGTGCGGCGGTCGCTTTTTGGATTGTGCAAGACGCCGTTGGCCACGCGGTAGGAATTGATGATGTCGGAGGAAAAATCGTCGCGGTCAACCGGCAGAGAAAGGACGCGCGCCAGGCCGGGCCGGTCGAGCGTGAAGGTGCGTCCCGGCAGTTTTGTCACCGGCACGTCCTGCAAATAGTCGTAGAGAAAAGTCTGGAGCCGCTGGTCGGCGGGGCAGAGATAATTTCCGAGCAGCCGGTCCTTCTCTCGCGACTGCCCGGCCATCGCCGAAACGATTTCGGCGAAGTCCGCGTCGTTTTTCATGGCGACGGGCGCGCAGCCGATGAGCGCGAGCTTGACGTTGATGTGCGCGATGAGATGCGCGGGCCATTTGCCCTGTTCGTTCGGTTGAGAATGTTTGTCGCCTTTCATTGCAAAAAAATTCCTGACGGTGTCACGGTTTTGGCCTGCAACCAGTTCCTTGGCAGAAACGATGCCATCACCAACAAGGATGACAACTTTTTTTTGCGGGAATGGAAAGTTTGACGGGAGCCTTGCCTGGCGTGGATAACAGGTGCTTTAACAACTCCCCCGGAACGGTTTCTCATTCCGGCGGATGGCGAAACTGCGGTGTGGAACGGGATTATTTCGCCTTTCGGCGAGCGGCCTTGGAGTTTTTGGCTGAATCCACCGCTGCGCTGAAATTCGCGCCCATGTGCCACCCCAATGCTGTCCACCAATTCGAGGCAATGACTGGCTGGCGTGTCGAGTTCAATCGTGAGTCACTTCGCCCCGGCTGCCGCCAGCGCGATGGTGGCGCTCTTCAATCCCGGCGCGGCGGCGGTGAGTGAAATGTTTCCATCCGGTGCGGTCGCCTTCACAAATGCGACGCAGCGGCCCTGGAACGTGTGGCGTTCGGTGGCCTGAAACGGTTCGTGGCTGGAATTGTCCGCGCTGTCCACGGCGGCGATGACGCCCGCGCCGGAAAGGTTGAAGGTGATCAAATTGTCCGCGCCCGGGACCGGCACGCCGCGCGCGTCGGCAATCGTGGCGGTGACTTCGCAGACGCCGTCCCAATCGTCCGCGATCTTTTCGCGACCGGTTCCAGGCAGGATGTTCGTGATTTTTTGAACCAGCAATTTTAGGAAGCGGGGATGTGGTTTTTCATGCCCGGTTGTGAGCAGGATTTTTGCTGGTTTGCCTGCCGTTTGCAGTTCGTCCGTGGCGACGGTCCTGCCATTTCCATTGCGTGCGTCGGCCTTCAGGATTCCCGGTTCAAAGGGCACGGTCCAGGTTCGCGGCGAGGCGTCCGGGTTGATTTCCTTTATGCCGAGCGATTTGCCGTTCAGGAACAATTCCACTTCCTTGCAGTTGGAATAAGTTTCCACGTTCTCGTCGTGCGGCGCGGAATTTTCCGGCGTCCAGTCCGAGAGCAGTTGCGGGCGGTTTTGGACACGCGTTTGAACTTCGCCGCGAGCGACGCGGCGCGCGATTTTCACCATCGGAGCGTCGCTCCACCAGCTCTGGCGTTCGTAGCCGGAGGGCTTGATGCGGCCCGTGCGGTCCAGGAAGCCTGCGCCGCTGGCAACCGCCGGCCACGCGCGGGACTCGCCGAGGTAATCCACGCCCGTCCAGATGAACTGCCCCGCGTAGGGCGCATGGTCGCGCAGCGCCAGCCATGTGGCGCGGTCGCCGTGGTTTTCCGTGCCGATGATTTTGCGCGCGGGCTTCTGGTCGTGCGCGGCGAGGATTTCGCTCTCGTGGTAATTCTGGCCGACGACGTCCAGCATGTCCGCGAGGCCGTCCTCGTAATCGTGGCTGGAGTTGGGGCGGAACAGCGCCTGCGTGACCGGGCGCGTGGGGTCGTTCGTGTGAAACACCTCGATGAGGCCGGCGAGAATTCCCTTGGCCAGCTCGGCGTTCGGGGTGTCGTGGATTTCATTTCCGGCGCTGTAAAGGATGATTGAAGGATGGTTGCGGTCGCGGCGAACAGTGTCGGCAGTGTCAATTTTCGACCAGTCGTTGAAATAGAGGTGGTAGTCGGCGAGCTTCTGCCCGTCCAGGCCGGGCTTGCCGACGGTCCAGCAGTCAAACATTTCGTCCATCACGAGGAAGCCCATGCGGTCGCACAAATCAAGAAATTCGGGGGCGGGCGGATTGTGCGCGGTGCGGATGGCGTTGACGCCGAGAGATTTCAACATTTTCAAACGTGATTCGTAAACCGAAAGTGGCACGGCCATGCCGAATGCGCCGCCATCTTCGTGAAGGCAAATGCCTTTGATTTTGAAATTCTTCCCGTTCAGCCAAAATCCTGTGTCCGCGTCAAAATGAAATTCGCGGATGCCGAATGAATTGGTTTGCATGTCTAAAATCTTTCCGTCGGAAACAATCGTGCTGACCGCGCGATATAAATTCGGCGAATCCAAATTCCAAAGCTGCGGATTAGGAATGACAATTTGCGGCGAGAACTGTTGCGAAGTGCTTGCCGGCGCTTCGCCATCCGTTTGAATGCTCGCGACGACTTTGCCGTCCGGCGAAATCAGTTGGGTTTGAAATGAAATTTTGCGATCCGCGCCAGATTCATTTGTGACAGCGGCGTCAACTTTCACTGTTGCTTCGGTCGCTGAAACTTCCGGCGTGCTGAGAAAAATCCCGTCATTTTCAAAATGAACCGCGCCGCTCGCGACCAGCCGCACGTGCCGGTAAATTCCCGCGCCGCAATAAAAGCGCGACGCCGGCTGCACGGAATTGTCCGCGCGGACGGCGATGACGTTGTCGCCGCCGAAATTCAGATGGCCGGTCAGCTCGTAATTCAAGCCGACGTAGCCGTAGGGCCGGTGGCCGAGATGAAAACCGTTGACCCACACGTCGCTGTTCGCCATCACCCCGTCGAACTCGATGAAGAAATTGCGCGCCGGATTTGTTTCCGTCAGCGAAAAATGTTTGCGATACCAGCCGACGCCCGCCGGCAGAAACGCATCCGAGCCGCTGGTCAGGTTCGTCTCGGAAAACGGCCCCTCGATGCTCCAGTCGTGCGGCACGTCGAGCCTGCGCCAAGCGGAGTCGTCGAATTGAACCTGCTCCGCGTTGGTCGGGTCGGCGTTCACGAAGCGCCAGTCCGCGTCGAACAGGGTCGTTGTGCGCGCGCCGGTTGAGGAATCATTCGCCGCCGTCGCGGAAGCGGTGGACAAAACAACGGCGGACCAAAACAGCAGGATGAGTTGCTTCATAATTTATTTTCTTTCGCAAACGGCAGACAAGCGCCTTTGCACGTGTGTTCAGTTGAGACCAGACTCGATCTAACGCTCCAAAGTTACAGCCAACAGACCGATGACCACTTCGTTGGCCAGCGTCCGAACGGTCAAAGACTTCAATTCCTTCGTCGCGTTGAGCGGCAAGTCCAGAACCGTCGCCGCGCCGCCGGGAACTTTTCCGCCTTTGCCCTTGAAGCTTTCCGCGTCGAGGATGCGTATGTTTCCAGTCCGCAAATCCACACGCGGCGGAATCGGGCCTTCGCGACGGAAGGCGAAATCATCAATGAAATAATCCTGGTCAATCGGCCACCAGTTCACCGGATTGCGCAGCGGCAGCTTGTCCGTCGAGCCGTCCGTGTAAGTCACCACGACTTCACCGTTGTCAAACTGGCTTTGCAGCGCGCCCGTCGAGCCGGCCATCAGCAAAAAGGCGTGCGACGATTTTCCCGACAACGGCACGGAAACCTCGCGCGGATAATTGTCCCATTGCGACGTGAAAATAATGTTCTTCGCACCGCTTTCGCCCGGTGTCGCAAACGAAATACCGTCGGGCAGAATAATTTTGCCGCCATTCTTCGCCGCGAGCGCGCGCAGGCCGGAATCGTCCACATCAAAGCTGGCGTTCGGCTCGCACCAGCCGCCAATGCCGTGGTCGGGCGACGCCAGCGACGCAAACGGCGAGCGCGGCGAGCGGTATTCATTGCGGAAAATCTGCGTAACCTTGTCGTTGAAAAGTGGCGAGATGTCAACGGCTTCAAATTTTTCATCCGCAGAAATGATTTTGTTCCAGTCAAACGACTCGACTTTTTCCGGCACGGCGGATGCGACTTCCGGCCCGGCCTTCTCTGCGGGAATTTCGCCCTTCCAGTTCAGGACGACTTCGAATTTTTCCGCCGCCGGACTGACGACTTCGATCCGCCGCACTCCATACTCATCTTCAACCCAGTTCCATTTCGCAGCCTGACCGTTGACGGTGACATCGGGTTCGGTTCGCAACGCGGCGATTTGCAGGGTCAATTCCATCGGTTTGGAAAATCTCGGTTTGACGCGGTAAGTTTCTGTCAGACCGTCGCGGCGGAATTCAAAATTGAAATCGGGATGATGTATGCTCGCGTGATCCCATTTCGCCGGAAATCCCGGGACAATTTTCAGTTTGCCCGCCAGCGCGTCCGGCTTGATGCCAAAAAGTCCCTCGACAAGCGCGCGGGAATTGACGCCGATGGCGTCGCAAAAATCGCGTTGCGCCTCGCCGCGCGCCATGTCGAACCAAGTCATCGCTCCGACATTGCCGGGACAAAGGCCGAGATACATCGAGTCGAGCAGCTCGCCCTTGAAAAGTTGAAACGCGGTCT
>CAYPTV010000267.1:0-4962 GCA_964413505.1 uncultured Bifidobacteriaceae bacterium
CCGCAGCGTCGTGTAATCCAGCGTGAGAAAATCGCTGCGCTGGTAAAACGAAATGCGCGTGAGATGCTTCACGTCGCGCCGCAAATTTTGCGTGAGATAATGCAGCGCGCCGCCGGCCGCGCCGATGGCGGCGGTTTTGTCCTTCAGGCCGAAGCCGTCGAGCGAGGCGACCTTGAATTGTTCCTTCACCGTGTAAAACGCGGTTTCCGGCGCGAAGGTCCAGTCGTCGTAACCGCTCAGAATTTTAAATGCGCCGCGCAGCAAATCGCGGAGCGAAACCACCTCGGCGGGAAAAATAATTTCCGCCGGGCACAGGCGTTCCATCTCGGCGAGCAAAGCCGAATCATTTTCCAGTTCGGTGGTCAGAAAATCGCCGGTGGTCAAATCCACGAGCGCGAGGCCGAAGATTTTTCCTGACGGATAAACGGACGCCAGAAAATTGTTCCGCTCAGCCGTGAGCATCCGTTCGTCGAAATGGGTGCCAGGCGAGAGGATTTGCGTGACCTCGCGCTGCACCAATTTCCCTGGACGCGCCTCTTCGGTTTGATCGCAGATGGCGACCTTGCGGCCGGCCTTGAGAATCCGGGCGATGTAACCGTTGGCGGCGTGGTGCGGCAGGCCGCACATCGGCACGCCGTTGCGCGCGGTGAGCGAGAGGTTCAGCAATTGCGCGCCGGCCTGCGCGTCCTCGAAAAACATCTCGTAAAAATCGCCGAGGCGGAAGAGCAGCAGCGCGTCCTTCGGCAGTTCGCCTTTGATGCGGCGATACTGCGCCATCATGGGCGTGAGTTGGGCTTCGGCGGACATTTGCGACGGGAAAATTAACCATGAACGAGGACAAAATCGAACAAGTTTTGAGCAATACATGAGTTGACACCAAAGTGAAAAATGGTCGAACCTCGCGTCCATGAGCCTTTTTCATCCAATCAGCATAAGAAATGTGTTTATTGCCTCCACTGTTCCGGGCCTGTTTTTGTTCGCCGCTTCGGCACACGCGGCGGATGCGGCGGTGCCGGATTCACCCGTCATCAATTCCGGCGACAACGCCTGGCTGCTGGCCAGTTCCGCGCTGGTGCTGATGATGACCGCTCCGGGCTTGATTCTTTTTTACGGTGGCTTGGTGCGGAAGAAAAACGTGCTGGCCACGATGATGCACAGTCTGATTTTAATGGCGCTGGTTTCGGTGTTGTGGATGATTTTTGGCTACGGCATGGCGTTTGGCGCAGGCAACGGCTTTTCCGGGAATCCATTTTCGCACCTGTTTTTGAAAGGTGTCGGCGCGGCGCCTGACGCCGATTATGCGCCGACGATTCCAGCCGAGACGTTCATGCTTTTTCAAATGATGTTCGCGATCATCACGCCGGCGCTCATCAGCGGGGCAATCGCCGAACGCGTGAAGTTCAGCGGGTATGTGGCGTTCATGCTGCTGTGGGTCACGCTGATTTATTTTCCGCTGTGCCACATGGTCTGGGGCAAGTGCGGATATTTTAACTGGGCGAATGGCGGGAAAATTCCCGTGCTCGATTTCGCCGGCGGAACGGTCGTGCATATCAGTTCCGGCGTTTCCGCGCTGGTTTTCGCCTTGGTGCTCGGCAGACGCGACGGTTTTCCGCGCGAACCGATGGTGCCGCACAACGTCGTGCTTTCGCTCATTGGCACCGGGCTTTTGTGGGTCGGCTGGTTTGGATTCAACGCCGGCAGCGCGCTCAATGCCGGAGCGCTTGCAACCAGCGCGTTTGCGGCAACGCATTTTTCGGCTGCTGCTGCTGCGTTGAGCTGGTCGGCGCTGGAATGGAAATTAAAGGGCAAACCGAGCGTGCTCGGCGCGGCGGCGGGCATGGTCGCGGGCCTGGCGACCATCACGCCGGCATCGGGATTTGTGAGCATTCCAGCGGCTTTTTGCATCGGACTCGTTGCCGGAGCAGTTTGCTATTTCGCAGTGACGAAATTAAAAGGCATCTGCGGCTACGACGATTCACTGGATGTTTTTGGAGTGCATGGCGTCGGCAGCATCGCAGGAATGTTGATGCTCGGATTTCTCGCGAACGCGGAGGTCAATCCCGCCATCGCCACCACTTTCAAAAGCGGCGGCGCGATCATTTCGCTGGCCGGCGGGCCGCATCAATTTTTGAATCAGCTCATCGGCGTCATTTTCACCGTCGCCTTCGCAGGCACCGGCACGTTTATCATTTTGAAGATGGTCAGTGCCTTCATCGGCCTGCGCGTGGACCAGGACGAAGAAAGTGTCGGGCTGGACCTATCGCAACACGGCGAACGGGCGTATAATGAATGACATTTATGAAAAAAATCGAAGCCATAATCAAGCCGTTCAAACTCACGGAGGTCAAGGACGCGCTCAACGAACTCGGCATCCAAGGCATGACCGTCAGCGAGGTCAAGGGCTTTGGCCGTCAAAAAGGACACACGGAAATTTATCGCGGCAGCGAATACACCGTGGACTTCCTGCCGAAGATAAAAATTGAGGCTGTCGTGGCCGACGCGCTGAAGGACGCGGCTGTCGCGGCAATCATCAAGGCCGCCAAGACCGGCAAGATCGGCGACGGCAAAATTTTTGTCTCCGCCGTCGAGGAAGCCATCCGCATCCGCACCGACGAAAAGGGCGACAGCGCGATTTAAGCGTTCTTCACGCCGTGCAGTTTGCCCGTCCGGCCAAGCCGCAACAATTTCGCGCCGTAACCGGCGCGGAAATTTGGATATTTGAATTGGTATCCGAACTCCATTTTCAATTTGAGGTTCGAGACGCGTTTGTTCGTAACGCCGCGACGGCGGATGGTGTCGGGATTTTCCGGCATGGATGGCGGAAGCGGCTTGCCCGTCGCCTCCGCGAGCCACTGAAAAAAATGCAACTGGCTCACCGGCTCGTCGTCGGTGGCATTGTAAATTTCTCCGGGGCGGCCGTTTTTCAATGCGGCGATGATGCAACCGACCAGATCGTTGCGATGGATCATGTTCAGGAAACGCGAGCCATCGCCTTCGAAGTGCGCGGCATCTTTCAAAAATTGTTTGAACCAATGGCCGCGGTCCGGCCCGTAAATGCCGGCGACGCGCAAAATCACCGCCGGAAATTTTCTCTCCGCCGCCGCGTAGAGCAAAGCCTTTTCGGTTTCGACGAGAATTTTTGAAGTTTCCGCGGCCGGTTCGGTCGGGCTGGATTCCTTGACCTGCGAGCCGTCGTTCTGCGCATAGACGCTGGTGCTGCTCGTATAAACGAATTTTTTCGGCGGATTTGGTTCAAGGCATTCAATCAGATTGCGGGTGCCTTGCAGATAGACTTCGCGGTAATTTTCCGCGTCACCGCCGGCGGCAACGCAGTTCACAACCCAGTCGAATTTGCGCGGTAGCGCTGCCAGTGTTTTGGGCTTGGTGACATCGCCGACAAGCGTCCGGATGCCGGCGGCCTTCAGTTCATTTTCCGCAGACAAATTTCTTCGCAGGCCGAAAACCTCATGGCCGAGACGGACAAGCTCCGCGCCGAGCGGCACGCCGACGTAACCGCAGCCGACAATTAAAACGCGCATGAGGAAACATTACAAAATGAAGAATGAAGAATGAAGAATGAAGAAACAGACAGTTCACATCGGAGCGAGGCGGAAAAATTCTTCATTCCGCCTTTGCTTTGTCAGTCCATCACCGCCGCGAAGCGCAGGCCCCGCGTGCTGACACGGAGTTCGTTGAAACCGAACTCTTCCATGACGGTTTCGTAAATCAGCGCGCCGGTCAAAATCACGTCCGCGCGCAGTTTCGGCAGGCCGGGGATTTCCTTGCGCTCAACCAGCGGCAGCCTCCACAGATTTTTCCGGTGGGCGACGATTTGACCAAAGCTCAAAACAGTCCTCTCGATTCTTTCACGGTCGAAGCGGTCCAGTTTTTTTTCCATGCGCGCGAGCATGCTGGTCGTGCCGCCGGTGCCGACGAGCCGGATTTCGCCGGTCTCATTTTTCAACGCCGGTTCGAGTTGCGGACGGATTTCACTGAGCAGAAATTTTCTCAACCAATCGCGGCAGGATGCAAATTCGGTTTTCGAAGGCGGATCGCCGTGCGGAAATTTTTCCAGCAGCCGCACCGTGCCAAGCGGAAAACTGTGGGCGAAACTTTTCTTTGCTCCGTGGCCCAGGATGAATTCCGTGCTGCCGCCGCCAACGTCGAGCAACAGCAGCGGGGTTTTTGCCAGTTCCAAATCGGTCGCGACGCCTTTAAACACCCATTCGGCTTCGCGCGCGCCGGAAATGATTTCGGTTTTAAGCCCGGACGCGCGCTCGATCGCCGAGGTCAGGTCCGTCGGGTTTTTTGCGTCCCGTGCCGCGCTCGTGGCGATGACGCGGATGGACGAGGAGTTTTTTTCGCGCGCGATTTCCGCAAATTCCCAGACTGCGGCCGCCGTGTGCGCGACGCTTTCGGGCTGCAACCGGTGCGTTTCGTAAAAATCCTTGCCGAGGCGGGTTTGCCTGCTCTCTTCAAACACCGGCTTAACGTCGCGCCCAGCGACATCGGCCACCAGCAGCTTGATCGAGTTGGTGCCGACATCAATGACGGCGCGGCGGATGGTTTGCATCGGGCGGACAAAATAGGAAACGCCATCGCCAAAACCAAAATGAAAATTGTTACATTTTGCGCGGCATTGCTTTCGGCGCGCGACGGATTAGATTTTCCGCATGAACATTTACGTTTTGCGCCATGGAATCGCGGTGGAACCCGGTTCGCCGGGGATCAAGACGGACGCCGAACGCCCGCTGATTCCGAAAGGCGAGCAGCGCCTTCACGAAGCCGCAGACGCGATGGAGAAAATGGGTTTGTCCTTTGATGCGATCATTTCCAGCCCCTATTTGCGCGCGAGACAAACGGCGGAAATTGTTGCCAAACATTTCAAGCTGCAAAAGAAGCTCGCGTTTTCGGATGATTTGATTCCCAGTGGAAACCCGCAAAATTTAATCCGGCAATTGA
>CAYPTV010000268.1:0-4961 GCA_964413505.1 uncultured Bifidobacteriaceae bacterium
AAAAATGTATAAAAAAATACAGTTGAAGAATGGCTTTGGCCGGTCACTGAGACACTTTGGCTCGATGAGAAGGCAGTCAAGTGGAATTTTTGTTGCGCATGGTTTTTTACTCCGAATGTGGGGTGTTGGCAAGGCGGGAAAGGATCGCTCTTCCATCCGAACTCGCTGTGGCCAGCGGTTCACGGTTGGATCCCATGTCCTTGCAAAGGGAGGAGTATGATCATCTTGTCAGGCCCATGGTCAACCTCTCTCTTTTGGCGAGCTAAAACCTGCTGGCACTGCTCGCACCTTCCGTCGGCGTCCATCTGCGCCGGATTTTTCCATCGTCCCTTCCGGGACGGATGATTTCTTCATCCGCTTTTCCAGCCACTTCGTAGCTGGCTAATTTCCGTTGCGCCTTCAGCGCATGAAAAGGCGGCCTCCGTTTTCCGTCTGCGTCTTTGACTTCCGCCGTCGCTGAAGCCATGGCAAGACAAGTTGACGCGACAGGCCGGAGGCCGCTTGATGTTGTAGCGTTCGGCCTATGGCCGAATTCATCGAGCCGGAGGCTCGACGCTACAATCAAACCATCATTTCACGCCTGGACGGCGATGGTCACGTTCTGGCTCCAGAGGCCCACGCGGTCGAGCATGGTGAATTGCAAACCAATCGCGATCCGAACCCGCTTGAACTTGGCCCCCGTATTCGGATAGCTTGAAGACATGGCAGCCGAACCGCGCAGAAAATCCGCCGAGTCCCCGCGCATCCTCATCGTGGATGACGACCCCGGCCAGCGCAGCCTGCTGGATTCATTTTTGCGCAGCCAGAAATTTGAGACCGTGCTGGCGGATTCCGGCAGGCTTGCGCTGGAAACGCTGCGCGCCGGAAAATTCGACATGATGATCTCCGACGTGCGGATGCCGGGACTCACCGGGCTTGAGACGCTGCGTCAGGCGCGCAAGGAACATTCCTCCCTGCCCGTTTTGCTCGTCACCGCCTTTACGGACGTGCGCGACGCCGTGGCCGCGATGCGCGACGGCGCGGTGAATTATCTTTCCAAGCCGATAGACCTCGACGAACTGCTCGCCAATGTGCGGCAGGCCATCGGCATTTCGCAAACGGCCCCGACAATTTACGACGATGAAAAAAAATTGCCGGATTACGTCGTTGCCCGCAGCCCGCTCATGCAGGCGGTTTTCCACGACGCCTCGCTCATCGCGCCGTCCGAGACGCGCGTGCTGATCACCGGCGAGAGCGGCGTGGGCAAGGAAATCCTGGCGGACGTGATTCACGCGTGGAGCCTGCGGGCGGCGGGTCCGCTGGTGAAGATCAATTGCGCCGCGATTCCTGAAACGCTTCTGGAAAGCGAATTGTTCGGCCACGAAAAAGGCGCGTTCACCGGCGCGACGACGACACGCATCGGACGTTTTGAAGAGGCGGACGGCGGCACAATTTTTCTGGACGAGATCGCCGAGATGTCGCCGCCGCTTCAGGCCAAATTGCTTCGCGTGACGCAGGGCGGAAAATTTCAGCGCATCGGCTCCAACCGCGAGGTCAACACCAACGCGCGCATTCTCGCCGCGAGCAACCGCGTGCTCGAAGACGAGGTGAAGGCCGGACGTTTCCGCGAGGATTTGTTTTACCGCCTGAACGTGGTGGAGCTGAACATCCCGCCGTTGCGGGAACGGCGCGAGGATATTCTGCCGCTGGCCGCAAAGTTCATCGAGGAACTGACGAAGGGGCGCGCGCGGTTTTCGGAAACGGTCGCGGCGTGCCTGGAAAATTATGCGTGGCCGGGCAACGTGCGCGAGTTGCGCAACGCGATGGAGCGGGCGGCGCTGCTGTCCCGCAGCGAACTGATCTTGACGGAGCATCTGCCCACGCGCGTGCGCGTCATCGCGGAGCAGTCCGCGCCGCGCGAATCCGGCGACCGGGAAAAGCTGGATGAAATCGAACGGCTCGCAATCATGCAGGCGTTGCGCCAGCATGATTCCAACCGCACGGAAACCGCCAGGGCGCTGGGCATCAGCCGCCGCGCGCTGATCTACAAGCTGCAAAAATGGCGCGAGATGGGATACAGCGTGGAATGAGAACGGCAAACCATTTGTGAGCAGCAAAAGCAAACGCATCGCCGAAATGGTCGGGCAATTCCGCGGCGGAAACCTTGACCCGCATTACAGCGGCTATTTTGAATTGTTCAACCGTCAGAAATTTTACGAGGCTCACGACGTTCTGGAAAATCTCTGGCTGCCCGGCCGTCACGGCGCGAACGGGAATTTTTACAAGGGTCTCATCCAGCTCGCGGGCGCGTTTGTGCATCTGCAGAAGAACCGGCTGCGCCCGGCGGCGGCGCTGTTCAAGCTTGCGCGGACCAATCTGGAGAAATATTCGCGCGAGCATGAGCATTTGAATTTGACCGCCGTGCTTGAATTGATCGAAAACTGGCTGGGGCAGTTGGAATCGCGGCAGTTTGAAGTGAATCCATTGACACCGGCGCATGTTCCGCGACTGGACTTGATGGCAACGGTTGTTTGGCCGCCATGAGAATTTCTGAAATTTTTAACATCCACGAATCATTATGAAACGACGGATCATTCTTGCCGGCGGCAGCGGATTTTTGGGAAGGGCGCTGGCCGAAAAATTTGTCGCGCACGGCGATGAGGTTTTTGTGCTGACACGCTCGCCGCGCGGGCGAAACGACGGCTCAAAGGAAATTGCCTGGGACGCAAAATCTTTGGGCGGCTGGGCAAAATGGATTGACGGCGCGGAAGTGGTCGTGAATTTATCCGGCAAATCCGTGGACTGCCGTTACACCGAGGCGAATCGCAAAGCCATCATCGCCTCGCGCGTGGATTCGACGCGGGTCTTGGGCGAAGCAATCGCGCAGTGCAAGCAGCCGCCGCGCGTGTGGCTCAATTCCAGTTCAGCGACGCTTTACAAGCACACGTTCGACACGCCGATGGATGAAGCCGGCGAAGTCGGTGCGACGCCGGAAGCGAAGGATGAGTTTTCCATCGAGGTCATCCGCCAATGGGAGCGCGCGCTGGATGAAGCGCAAACGCCGGACACGCGCAAGGTCGCCATGCGCATCACGCTGGTTTTCGGGAAAAACGGCGGCGTATTTCCGGTGCTGCGACGGCTGGCGCGGCTTGGCCTTGGCGGAAAACTGGCCAGCGGCAGGCAGTTTGTTTCGTGGATTCACGAGGAAGATTTTTGCCGTGCGGTGGAATGGATTATTGCAAATGAAAATTTGAGCGGGCCGGTCAATCTCGCCGCGCCGAATCCATTGCCGAACCGGGACATGATGAAACGGGTGCGCGAAGCGTGCGGCGCGCCGTTCGGCCTGCCCGCGTCGGAATGGATGCTGGAGGTCGGCGCGTTCTTTTTGCGGACGGAAACGGAATTGCTGATCAAAAGCCGTTACGTCGTGCCGGGAAGGTTGATTGCGTCGGGATTTCAATTTCAATTCCCGGAATTGAGCGTCGCGCTGGCGGACATCTGCAAATGATTCGTTCCTCGACATTTATAATCGGTGAAGACTCGGTTGTGGCGGAGCGACATCGAAAATCAGCCCGGCATGACGTGCCGGAAAATGCGTCCGCAGATTACGCCGATTTCGCGGATTTTTGAGGGCTAATTTTGGGACAATCCAGGTTGTGGATTTGCCAATATACGGAGAGCAAGATTTCCCCGGAACAATCAGGATTTTGCCGATGAAGCTATCCAAGTTTCTCTCACGACCGGCGGGTCTTCCCCAATGGCCGGACGACTTCCTGACCGTTTGCAAGACGTTCCCGGCGGCGTCGAACGGTTCCGGCATGGGATTTTTTGCGTTCCCGGATTCATTCCATGATTTTCTAAATTCAATCCTCGCGTTCCCGGAAGCCAGCCGGGTTTTCCCGGCTTTATTCCACGATTTCGCGGAATCATTTTGCGGGTTCCCCAAACCATTCCCCGAGTTCGCGAAATCATTCCACGGTTTCCCGGAACGATTCCGGGCTTTCCCGGATTCATCCGGGGATTTCCCCGAACCATTCCGGGAATTCGCGGAATCATTTTTAGAACCCGGAAAATCATTCCGGGGGTTCGGAGAATCATTTTACGGTTTCCCGGAATCATTCCGGGAGTTCTCCAAATCATTCCGGGAAACCGCGGAATGGTCTGGAAACCCCGTTTTTTCATAAAAACAGCCCTAAAATGCCAAAAACCACCCTTTTCCCTGTCCATAACAACAACCATGAACAAAAAGTGATAAACAAATGAAAAGCGATCCAATACAAAAAAATGACATGGCCTTTGCGGGCCAGATGAACACGTTCAAAATCAACATCCCCACCTACGCGGCCCTGCTGGGCGTGACGGCCGAGCAGATGGCGGCGCAGGCGGCGGACGCGGTGGCGTTCGACTACTGGGTCAAGAGCATGAACATCATGCACAAGGACGCCCAGCAGTTCACGGCGTGGAAGAACCTGTTGCGCAATGGCGGCACCCCGCCATCGGGCGGAGCGCCGGGCGTGCCGGTGCTGACCGAGCCGCCGCCGCCGGTGCCGCCGGGCATCGAGGCGCGTTTCCGCGCGCTCGTGCAGACCATCAAAAACAACCCCAACTACAACATCAGCATTGGCGAGGCATTGGACATTGAGGGCGCGCAGCAGAACCCGCCGGATTACAGCACCCTGATGCCGGTGCTCACGCTCTCCATCAACGGCAACCATTTGGAAATCGGCTGGGGCTGGCAGGGCTATGCGGCCTATCTCGACCAGATAGAATTGCAGGTGGATCGCGCGGACGGCAAGGGTTACGTCCCGCTGACGTTTGACACCACGCCCGGTTATACCGATACCACGCCGTTCCCCGCGACCCCGACCAAATGGACAATCCGGGGCATCTACCGCCTGGATGAGGCGCAAGTGGGCCAGTGGAGCAGCCCGGTGAGCATCATGGTGGGCGTCTGAAATGATGCCGTTAAATTCAAGGCTTGT
>CAYPTV010000269.1:0-4949 GCA_964413505.1 uncultured Bifidobacteriaceae bacterium
GCATCGTCATCAAGGACGCCATCGCCGACATCGCGCTCCAGCAGGTGCTCACGCGTCCGACGGACTTCGACGTCATCGCGACGTTGAATTTGAACGGCGATTATTTGAGCGACGCGTTGGCCGCGCAGGTCGGCGGCATCGGCATTGCGCCCGGCGGCAACATCAATTACATCACCGGTCACGCCATTTTTGAGGCCACGCACGGCACCGCGCCGAAATACGCGAACAAGGATGTCGTGAATCCCGGCTCGGTCGTTCTCTCCGGTGAAATGATGCTGCGCTACCTGGGCTGGACCGAGGCGGCGGATTTGATTTTGAAGGGGCTGAACGGCGCGATTGGCAGCAGGCGCGTCACCTACGATTTTGCCCGCCAGATGGACAATGCGACCGAGATCAAATGCTCCGCGTTTGGCGACAACATCATCGCTCACATGTGAAGCTCCGCCGGAAATAATTTGCATTTCCATCCCGGCGGGTCGAGGGTTCACTCGTGAATCCAGTTTGTCATATTGTGGACGACACAAAAGGCAAGGACGCGCGGTGTCGGGCGGGATTGGCCGGAGCCAAACCGGGAGTGGCGATGGAGAAACCGGAAGTGGTGATGGCAAAGATTCACCAGCAGGCCACATCCCTCGGTTCGGTCATGGAGGAGATACTGCGAGTAACGCAGCAGTGTGGACAGAGTCATTGGGGCTTGAACGAATAAGCCGGAACGGAGTTGGTTTTTGTGCCAGTTGATAGTTCGTCCCATTCGATTGCCAGTGCAGACGTTCATTTGGGCAGGGGTGGGTTGCAGCCTCGGATGATTACGATTTTCGCGCGTAAATTCCCCGCCATGTTTTACTCCGAAAACAGGAGTCTGATCATTGCGTGTTCACGCGGAAGAACTCGATGGGTGGATTCGTGGCCGGGAACGTAAATTGTTTGAGCGAGCCGTCGCCGACGAAATTGGTCAGCGGAACCCAGATGCCGTCGGTCAGATTGGTTCGCGCCTCGATGATATGCGGGCGTCCGGCCAGGGTTTGGAAGGAAAACTGCAGGTTGCCGCCGTTTTGCATCAGGTTTGTGATCAGCACCGGCAGCGGCGCGGGCGCGCCCACCACGAAACCTTCGAATGCTTCCGAACTTAAATTGGCGCTGGCGGTCCAGGTTCTGACCGGATTGGATGAGGCATCTACCGGCGTGGTGAAGGTGATGCCGGGGAAATTATTCGAGGTGTAATCCACATAGAAGATGTCTGAGCCGTAATTCAACGCCGGAGCGGACGGCCAGTTGGTGTCGGTGACCGGCGGATACACCACCGCCCCGCTAAAGAGTCCGACTTCGAGCGTGGAATAATTGGTCAGGCCGGACCAGTAAAAGACGGGATTGGTGGCGACGTTGACGGCTCCGTTGGTGGGTGAAAAAACCCGGACCGCTTGCAGCAGGTTTGTGTCCAAACCGCTGATGGAAACCCGGAATGTATAGACCTGCTGGGTCGGGCTGTTTTGATTGATATAGATGGTCCAGAGTCCGTTGGTGAATTCGTTGAGGACATCGTCCAAGGAGTAGAGAACCGCGCCGGAGCCGGAGCCGCCACCAGGATATTGCTCGGTGGAAAAGTAGTCGTTGGGCGAATGCACGCTGTTGGTGGTGGTGGGCGCGGGATTGACGGAGTTGAACGAAACCGAAGCGCCATAAATCTCGCCCCAATTTGGATCCTGCGACCGGCTGAAACCAAACTGAAGACTCACGTCCACCGGATACGGCGTGCTCGGCGTGCTGGAAAAGCTGGTAAGTGTCTTGCCGGGATTCTGGTAAAGGAATGACACCTCGTTGGAACTCAACACGTGGTTGTAGATTTGCACATCATCCAAAAGTCCCTCGTAGCCGTTGGATCCGTTGTAATCGGGACTCGCCGGGTCTGGATTGGAGGCGTCGGATTTTGCGCCGATGGTCAGCAGCACCGGGCTGTCGAGCAAGAGCGTCGTGGCGACGTCAGAACTGTCGAGCGCTCCATCAATGAATATCTGCCGCGCGCCGGTGGACAGGCTGCGGGTGACGACGACGTGATGCCAGGAGCCGTCATTGACCGTGGCTCTGGAATTGAGCGTGTTATCGTAATTGCCATCGCCAACATTGAATGCCACCTGGCCGTCGGTGAGCGCGACGGGAATCAAATCTTTGGCCCCCGCATTCGGGGAATCCGCCGCGATGACGCCCGCGCCTTCCCATGCCAGATCACCCGGATTGCCAAAGATCTGGCTGGTCTTCAGCCACAGCGAGACGCTGAATTCGCCGGCCAGCGTCGAGAGCAGGTTCGAAGACGCAGTCAAATAACTGCCGCCGTCAAAACTGACCGATCCCGCTCCGGCGACCGCATCGGGGCTGATCGAGGGGCCGCCGCCGCCAAAATTGCCGGCGTGGACGATGTTGTTGTTGTTGCCGGAAACATCGGTTGCCAGCACCGTGCCTTCATCAAAATCATAATGCACCACCGGCCCGGCCATCGCAGCCGCCATGTCGGCAACCGCAGTGCCCGGACTGGCATACAGCGAGGCGACTTCAGCATCCGACAGGACGCCGGAATAGATTTGCAGGTCATCCAACAGGCCGGTGTAGCTGGACTCGGTGGTGCCACCGACCGAAAGGTAGTAATTGTTTCCGTTGAGCGGATCGGTGGTGCCGATTTCGGAAGCCTCAAAGTGGCCGTCCACATAAATCCGTTTCTCGCCGCTGGCCTGATTGCGGGTGACCGTGATCAGATGATAGTTCCCGTCATTGACACTGCTGGTCGAGTGGAGCGTGGTAAAATTGCCCAGGTGATCCCGAGTCGTGAAGGCGGCCTTGCTGCCGGTAATGGCCAGCGGGATCGCGTCGTTCGTCGCGTTTTGATCGTTGAAAGCCCAAAAGATGGTCGCTCCAAAATAGGCGTTATCGTAATCATTGCCAGTCGAGGCCGTGGTATTCACCCAGGTGGAAAAAGTGAAACTGCCAGCCAAGACCGCATTCAGGTTGCTCAAAACTTGAGCATCAGGAGTCAGGCTGCTGGTGCCATAAAACTGGACTGCTCCGCCCCCGGCCACGGCATCGCTGCTAAATGCCTGAACCGGTCCCCACCAGCTCTCGCCGGACATGTCGTTGCCGTTGCCCGAACTGTCCTGGCCAAGGTTGCCATTGTTGTCAAAAGCGTAATGTGCGATATTGGTGTGTCCGCCAATGGTGCCGCCAGCCGACGGCGGCAGCACGCTGACATCATCCAGTGCGAGATAGCTGGGATCATCTTGCGCTCCGAATTGCAGAACCGTGCTGGTTCCCGTCGCTGTGACCGTGAATTGTAGATTGGTCCAGCCGAGGGCGGGAAGATCGGTTTGATCAAACAGCATGGTTCCATTCCACGACACCTGAAACTCATTGGGCGTATCTCCATCAGGACTGTTCAGCCAGAACGAAAGCACATAGGTTGCTCCGGCCGTCGTGGGCAGCGTTTGTGAAAGATAACCAAGCGCTCCGATCGTTCCCAATCCCGCTTCATAGTTTCCTGAATGCGGCGTGATTCCTGAATTGGAACCGTCATCCACAGAAATGCCGCCCGTGTCGTCGGTCACGGTCCAGCCTGTAAAATCCCCTGTTTCAAAGCCGCCATTCACCACCAGATCGGTTTGACCCTGAACCGCGCCCACGGTGAATTGTGAATCATAAGTGAAGTGCGTTTCCAGGGTGGCCGTAGAAATCCAGCCGGAAATCGGTTGCGCGCTGCCATTGGTTGGCGTCGCAGCAATGACCAACGCGGTGACGTTGCTGCTGTAATCGGCGCTGAAATCGTTCGTGCCATCGGGAAGCGCCACCGGGCAAGGCCAGGACGTTTGATCCGTCGGCAGGCCGATGGAAGCTTCGTAGCTCCAATTTCCGTTGGCGTCAATGAAGTCGTCGCTCACATTTAATGCGCCAGCCCAGTTCGTTGGTCCCGTCCATCGGAATAGCGGCTGGTTGGTGACATTCACCGCACCGTTGAGGGGAAACACCGCCACGGCCGGCGCCAAAAGAGTTGCTCGTCACTCCGGAGACCGTGACGGCGAATTGATATTGATTGGTCGAGATTGAATTGGTCACCCAGATGGACCACTGGCCGTTGGTGATGCCATACAGAAAGGAATCGAAGTCGCCGTAGTAGCTGCCGCCGCCGCCCATGTAATTGAGGACGCCGTTGGTTGCCTGATATTGAAGCTGGGAGTAGGGGAATTGTGGCGAGATGATCAGGTAATTCCCGTCTGGAAAATTGGGGCCGGTCGAGTTGGCGTTTAAAAATGGGAAAGCATAGTAGCCATAGGTGTCGTGATACAAATGGATGTCCACCGTCAGCCCGGCGCGTGCGGCGGGCGCAAGCCCCAGACACACGGCCAGGACCAGCAGGATCGCGGCAGCGGAGCGGATGAAACGGGCGGTGAATGTGGTTTTCATGCAATCTCCTTTTGTTTTCGAGTCTTCAGTTTGTGTGCGGCCATCGTCTGTTGTCGCGCCCGGGTTCGCTCATTCGTTTCCGAATGGCGTTTCAAAAACGTCATGTGACAGATACGTTTGGCTACTTTATAAGTCAAGCGAACAAACAGCAAAAACTCATTGCTGAAAGCGGATTGCACCCTGGCCTGGCATTTGCCGGTTTGTTGCATTGCCAGAACAGCCGGTTTTTTTTGGCAGGCTGCGTTGCCACGAGTTTGCTGACAAGCACGCGGAAAATTGATAGGCTGCCGGACTGATTTGAAACCATCAGCTCGGCGGGCGGGCCAAAACGGTTCGTCCGTTTTGCATTTAAGGTGGGGCAAGGCTCCTGACGAGCCGCCTCCGCAAGGTTTTAGCACGTTCCTCGGCTCGCGAGGACGCGCGTCCCACCGAATATTTTGAATGAACTGGATTGCTGCCAGCCTCGTGTCGGCGTTGTTCCTTGGCGTCTATGATATTTGCATCAAGCA
>CAYPTV010000270.1:0-4943 GCA_964413505.1 uncultured Bifidobacteriaceae bacterium
CGTGGAATGCGGCGTGAAGAAATTCGTCTTCAGCTCCACCTGCGCCACCTACGGGCCGCCGGACAAAATTCCGATGACCGAGGATTTGCCGCAGCGGCCGATCAATCCCTACGGTGAGGCCAAGCTGATGTTCGAGAAAGTCCTCATCTGGTATTCGCAGATTTACAAGCTGGAGTTCATCGCATTCCGCTATTTCAACGCCGCCGGCGCGAGCGAGAAATTCGGCGAACATCACCGCATCGAGACGCATTTGATTCCGAACGTCCTGTTCGTCGCGCAGGGCCGGAAGCCGCAGGTGGAGATTTTCGGCACGGATTATCCCACGCCCGACGGCACCTGCATCCGCGATTACATCCACATCAAGGATCTGGCCCAGGCGCACATCCTCGGATTGCAGCCGGGCAAGACCGGATTTTACAACCTCGGCAACGGCGACGGCTATTCCGTGAAACAGGTCATCGAGATGTGCGGAAAAGTCACCGGCAGTAAAATCCCGGCGGTTGAAAAGCCGCGCCGCCCCGGCGATCCGCCCCGGCTCGTGGCCGCCGCCGACAAGGCGATCCGCGAACTCGGCTGGAAACCGAAGTTCCCAAAACTCGAGGACATCGTCGCCACCGCCTGGGCATGGCATAAAAAAAATCCAGCCGGATATCCAGATTAGGCTTGAGACCGGCGCGCCGTTGACGCTCAATTAAACAAGCATGAAGAAAATCCTGTTCGTTGATGACAACCCGATCGTGATTCAGGCCTACAAGATGGCGCTGATGCGCGCGGGCTACCAGGTTGAAATTGCGCCCGACGGCCTGGCCGCCATGAAGGTCCTGCTCACCCTCAAGCCCGACGCCGTGCTGCTGGACCTGATGATGCCCGTCGTTGACGGCAAGTATGTTTTGAAATACATCCGCTCGGAGCCTGAGCTAAAATCCACCCGCGTGATTATCCTATCCGACGCCACCATTGCCGACCCGGGCATGGAGGTAAAATCGTTGAACCCGGACCGCCTCCTGTTGAAATCGCAATGCTCGCCCAAGGTGCTGACCGACATGCTGGCCGAACTGCTGGCAGACCCGGCCCCGCCTGCGTGATTTCGAACATGATTGCCGCACAGCCGTGACTGAATGCGCTGAAAATACCAACGGAATTTTAATCAATCAGCCCGGCGTTGGTGCGGTCAGTCGGACACGGATGAAACACAGATTGGCGAGGCAGGTCAACGCGACAGGCCGGAGGCCGCAATTTGGGCGATGAGGGCATTACCACCGTTGCCCGGCGGCGTTTTATGTCAGAAACAGGATCATGCCACCCACTTTCGCCGCCAATCCTGTTTCGTGATGCCCTCTTCACAACTATTTCCGGCGACAAAAATCATTTCATTTCGTCGGCGTCGTTGCGGGCGCAGGCGGCGGGTTGGGAGGCTCCGCCTTTGCCGGCGGCACATAGTCCGCCGTCCGGTAGAACGACTGGCAGCGCATGATGTCGGCGCAACCCGGGTCTTTCGGATCCATGATGATCGCTCGCGAACCCCAGTTCGGCGGGCAGATGCCGCCGAGCGCCAGCGCCGTCTCCTGCCGGATCTCCTCCGCGTCGCCGCCCACGACCGCCACCCCGACGACATACACCTGTTCAAACGGCGGCTTGGGTTCCTCCTCGTGGAACAGCCACGCCGCCCTGACTTCCGGGATCGTCGCGAAGAATTTCCCCAGCGGCTCGCGCAAGCTCGCCGGCTGGCTGGGGCTTTGCGGCAGGGAGATGCACAGCCCGTTCATCGCCATTTCGCCGGGCGTGGGGATGTAAAGCCCCGACTCGTCAACGATGCCTTGAATCCTGGCCGGATCCAAAAAGTGCGTCCCGCACGAGCACAAGGGATTGATGGCCACGCGGAACTTGTTGTGCGGCGGACAAAACCCCCGGAACAGCTCCAGTCCCAACATCTCGCCGGCCATGTAAGGCTGGCCCGGCTTCACGAATGCCGCCATCGCCTCGTCCAGCCGCCGGGGCGAGGTGAAAAGGGGAACCACTTCCTCCCCGTTCAACATCCATATCGTGATGGTCATCTTGCCGTCGGGCTGGACCTCGTGTCTGCCCTCCATTTCGGGATGATAAGGCACCACGAACGTCAGGTTGGACTCCCGCAACAGCCGCAAAAATTCCACCGTCTCCTCCACGCCGAGATGGGCGTTGGCAAAGGCATTTTCCAGAGCGTTGACCTGTTCATTCATGATTCGTCCTTGATTTATTATTCCGGCGGTTTGCCCGCGCAAGTTTTTTCGCAGTCGCCATGGCTCGCGGTTTGGTTGTCAATCCCGCCGGTGCTGCCGTTGGTTGACGAACGGTAATCAGTGTAAATGCGGATTGCGAGCGCCAGCAGCATCAGCCAGCCGGCGATTGTTCGGTTTGTTTTCATAAAAATTTTCTTATTCATTTTTTATTGTTTTACCGCCCGGTAAAATCGGCTGCTGTTCGTGGCGCAGGGATCGGTGAAGGTGAACGGGCCATTGGTCGGGGAATTGGTGACGATAGATGTCCAACTGGCCGCGACCAGATTGGTCGCCATCTCGATGGCGTAGTTGATTCCCGGCGTGCCGGCGAGGGTCAGGGCGCATTGCTTGTTGGAATAGCATGTCCCGGCACAGAATTGAGGCGGGGTGGTGCTGGCAGGAATGAACGCACCATAAACTCCCGCGTCATTCGTGGGGTCAAATCCGTCCGCACTCAACGAGGTGACTAAAACAAAACGCTTTCCATCATAAAGCGGAAGGGTGGCCAAAGGCACTTCGCTGCCTTGGGCCGCGAACGGCGTGAATTGCGGCCCCATCGGCTGGCCACTGGCATTAAGAAACTGGCACTCGATGTTGGCGTTGGTGTCGCCGCCATTGACATTCCAGGCCAGAAGATAATTGGCCCCGTCAAAAGCCAGACCGGGGAACGATTTGCTTTGATTGGTCGCAATCCCAAACTCATTGCCGGGAAAAGTTCCGGCGGGCGTCACGAACCGCCCGTTGATGTCGTAAATGTTCAGACCGGGATTCTCGTAGTTCCACACCACGAGATAATTCGTCCCGTTGAAAACCACCGAGAGAAGATCCTGTTCCATTGAACCGGTCTGGCTGATGGCAAACGGAGTTCCCACCGTGCCCGACGGCGAGACAAAGGCGCCGTCGGTGATGTTATAGGCGTATAGGGATATCACGTTGACCCAGGTCACCAGAAAATTCGTGCCGTCGAAAGCCGTCGCAATGCTTTGCTGACGCTGTCCATTGGGCGTCGCGCAAATGAGGAAATTACCGCCAATGAGCGAACCGCTGGCTGAAATGATCTGGCCGTAGATGCCCCAAACCCCGCTGCTGAAATCATTCCAAGTCACAAGATACTTGCCAGCGCCATAAACAATTCCGCCCAATTCTTCAGCATTAGTGGTGATGGGAAACCAGCTTCCAACCAAGGCTCCGGACGGGCTGAACAGTTGGGCCATGATGTTGCCGCCGAAATAATGAATGCCATCGGAATAATCATCCGGCCAAGCCATCAGTTCGTTGGTGCCGGAAGATGCGGCGAACGGATTGCCCCCAGTGTGTCCCGGCACGGGATTGATGCGCCCGCCAACCGGCGTTCCCGTCGGCCCGAAAAGCTGGGCGGTGATGTAGTAGGTAGTTCCGCCATCAGTGCCTGGGCCTGCATAATCGCCTTGGATGCCCACCAGATAATTCGTTCCGGCGCAGGCCGCACCGAATCCGGTGGCCGCCGTGTCATTGGTGACGATGGGAAACATCAGGCCACCAAAGGCCGTTGAATGTTGAAGATTGAATGTTGCGAGCGCCAGCAGCATCAGCCAGCAGGCGATGGTTCGGTTTGCTTTCATAATTTTGTTTCAATTGATTTGGTTGATTCCATCGGGCAGCCCTTTCAAATTTCAAAATCCATTTCGGCAGGCGCCGGGGTTTGGGAGAGATGCACGCGCCAGTTGCCGTGCTGGAGATGGCGGACCAGTCCGAGCAGTTCCAGGCACGCGCCGTGGCCCCAGTTGCGCAGCCGGAGCAGTTTCGTCAGTTGCCGGCCGTGCAAGTCGCCCAGCCGTTCGATGCCCGCGGCAGCCATAAGATTTCGCAGGCGGGTGGAAAGTTCGTAGCGCGAAAAATCCCATTGCCGCACTTCACGGGGTATCAACAGCCAGTCGCCCGCCCGGCCGGGCTTTGGAAAATCCCGGTGCATCCCGCCGATGGCCGCCAGGGGACAGGCGCCGGGCACGCAGAAGCCGCAGGCCTTGGGCCGCCATCGCACCGCAGGTTCGCTTTTTTCATCGTTCATTTTTTCTCCGATTCAAATTTGGGCGATGAGGACATTACCACCGTCGCCCGCGGCGTTATATGCCTGAAACAGGATTCACACCCGTATTCGCCGCCAATCCTGTCTCGCGATGTCCTCTCCGCTATCTTCCCGGCGGCAAAGTTTTTCATTTTGATGGTGTCGTTGGTGCCGGGGTCGGCGTTGGCGTGGTGCCCTGATGGCCGCCGGCGGGCGGGAACGTGTTCAGCAAAAACTTCTCCCGCGCACCCGCGTTCGCCGGGTCGAGGGCCGGATATTGCAGGTTCGCCGCGCGCTGGATGGTCAGCACTTCGTCGTAAAGTTCGGCGGCGTCGGTGTGCGTCAACGCGGTGGCGTCGAGCGCGCCGCTGATGGATTGTTTGCGGAACAGTTCGGCGGGTCCGAACGCCGAGCGCGCGGTGATGAACGCCTGGGTCTCGGTGTTCGTCCAGCCGCGCCCCTGGAGAGCGGGCAGATTGTCCGGGCTTTGCACCGACGCCAAAATGGTGTCGGCCCGTTCGAGGAAGGAGGCGAGGTCAAACTTGTCGTGGTTGCCCACGGCAAAGGCCTCATGCAGTTTCACGGTCTGGCCGGGGAAGGCCAGCTTGGCCGTCTCGCGCGCTTCGTTCATCCAATGTTGG